>JBBQMA010000115.1:0-7368 GCA_038328415.1 Chitinophagales bacterium
GGCCATACGCTGGCGAATGTTATTAGAGCCACTGGGGATCAAGCCCAAATTTTATAACACCTTCTTTACAGTGATGATTGGCTATTTTGCCAATCTGGGATTACCCAGGATTGGTGAACTGGTGCGCGCGGCTACCCTAGCCAGGTACGAACATGCCAAAACCAACCAGGTCATGGGCACAGTGGTGGTAGACAGAATGCTCGATGCCATCACCATGTTATTGGTTATTGGTCTTGCAATCCTTCTGGATGGGGAGCGCATTTTGGGCTATCTGACCAGTCATGCTGATATGAGTTCCATGACTAATGCCTTGTTTTCGCCCTTCTTTTGGATAATCCTGTTCTTATTAGGTGGCTTTGTTATCGTGTTATACCGATACCGCGATCGATATGCCCGATTCCCTTTGGTGCAGCGTGTTATCGAACTGTTCAAAGGATTTAAGGAGGGATTGAAGACGGTCGGAAAGGTGCGCCAAATTGGGTGGTTTCTTTTCCAGAGCGTGATGATTTGGCTGATGTATTACATGATGACCGTTGTATGTTTTCAGGCTTTTGAACAAACGACCCAACTCGGATTGGTTGCCGGGTTGACGACCTTTGTTTTTGGTACTTTCGGTGTTGTTATACCGGCTCCGGGTGGTATGGGTACGTTTCAGTTTCTTGTGAGTGAGGCTCTGGTCATGTATGGTATCGCCGGAGAGGATGGCTTTAGTTTTTCCATGATTCTGTTTTTCAGTATCCAGATCTTTTGCAATATCCTGTTTGGGTTGATGGGTCTGATCTTGCTCCCTTTGCTCTATAAAGCCCGTCGGGCAAAAGAAGAACTGGCCAGACCATGAGTATGTTTACTTCGATATCGTCGCGTATCGTCACCCGTGAAATGCTGGTCGCCCATCGCAGCAGATGGTCCATGATGGGACAAAAAGTCGTGTTCACAAATGGTTGTTTTGATATTCTTCATGAAGGGCATTTGAGATATTTGGCAGATGCTCGTGACCTGGGCGATGTATTGGTTGTCGGAGTGAACAGCGATGCATCCGTACGCAGGCTAAAGGGATCTGAACGGCCGGTCAATAATGAAGCATCACGCTTGTTTATGCTGGCCGGACTGCTCGTCGTCGACATAGTCGTACTTTTTGAGGAGGATACACCGCTGGAAATCATCCAGTTGGTTAAACCAGATGTATTGGTTAAAGGTGGAGACTGGGCCCCTGAGCAGATTGTCGGCTCCTCATGGGTGCAGCGTTACGGAGGGGAAGTACGGAGTTTGCCCTTCCATGAAGGATTTTCGACAACAGGACTGATCGGCAAAATCCGAGAGCTCTGATCCATTTCGTACCTTGGCTTTTAAGCTAATCGTTTACTATGTCAACACCTATTACTATCGGTGACTTAACCGCGTACCTGGAAGAGATTGCCCCACTGCGCCTTCAGGAGTCATATGATAATGCAGGTTTACTTACCGGCAATCCAAAGGATAAAGTGACGGGTGTCCTGACAGCACTGGATATGTTGGAGCCTGTAGTCGATGAAGCCATCGCACTGGGCTGCAATGTTGTTGTGGCTCATCATCCCATCATTTTCAAGGGTTTAAAACAATTGACTGGGGCACATTATGTGGAGCGGGTAGTCATCAAAGCCATTCGGGCAGGTATCGCTTTATATGCAATCCATACGAATTTGGACAGTGTACTCGAGCATGGGGTCAATCAACGCATAGGGCGCCAATTGGGACTTCTGGATTTGCGCATTCTGGCACCAAATCCGTCTGATCCCAGTCGGCTGACGGGTATGGGGGCCATTGGGGAACTGCCAAAACCGGTAAACCTGGAGCAGTTTATAACATTACTCAAAGCGCAAATGCGCTGTTCTGTGGTGCGGCATACGGATTGGGATGATCGCCTGATCCAACGAATTGCCGTCTGCGGTGGCGCAGGGAGCTTTTTATTGCCGGCGGCGTTAATGGCTGGAGCAGACGTGTTGGTTACCTCCGATTTCAAATACCATGATTTTTTCGAGGCGGATAATCGTATTTTAGTCGCTGATATCGGCCATTTTGAATCAGAACAATTTACAATTGATCTGTTAAAGGAGTTAATACACAATAAATTCAGTAATTTTGCGTCCCATTGCACGACCATCAATACGAATCCTGTCAAATACGCTTGAGATATGGCTAACAAAGAACTTACGGTAGCTGACCGCCTTCAGCAGCTTTTTAAGTTACAAATCATTGATTCCGAGCTGGATGAGATTGAAGTACTCAAAGGTGAATTGCCTATGGAGGTCAACGATCTGGAGGATGAAATCGTTGGGTTGAACACCCGCGCAAGCAAACTCGATCTTCAAATCCAGGAGATTGAGAATGAAGTGAGCCGCCACACCGCCAATATTAAAGAGTCTGAACTGCTCATTGAGAAATACAAAAAGCAGATGGACAATGTTAAAAACAATCGCGAATTTGAAGCCTTGACCAAGGAACTGGACAATCAGAGCCTTGAGATTCAGCTCTCTGAAAAGAAAATTCGGGAATTGCGCACCGGTGTCGATGCGAAAAAAGAAACCCTGGCCGGCACTAATGAGCGTATCGCCGTTCGTGATAAAGACCTTCAGGTCAAAAAAGAAGAACTGGACGGCATTGTTGCCAAAACAGAGAAAGAAGAAAAGGAACTGCGTAAAAAATCAGATGCTGAACGGAGCCGCATCGATGAGCGTCTGCTAAAAGCTTACGACAAAATACGCGTATCTTATCGTAATCACATGGCTGTAGTGCCTATCAAGCGCAGTTCATGTGGGGGCTGTTTCAATTATATTCCACCACAAATGCAATTGGAAATTGGCTTGCATAAAAAGTTGATTGCCTGTGAACACTGTGGCCGGATTCTGGTGGACGATTCAATCATTCAGATTGTGGCTCCCGAAATGCTGGAAACCTCTGAAGCCTGATTTGTTCATGACAAATCGCGTAGTAAAAGCCCTGACCCTAATTGTGTCAGGGCTTTTTCTTTTATGTCCGGCAAAAACTTTGGTCGCTCAAGCACCAACGCTTCAGTTTTCAACCGAAGCACAAAAGGTGTACAAACAAGTGACCGGTTTACAAAAAGAATACACCCGCATCGGCCTGGTAGCGCTGGAAAGGTCCGATCCAAACAATCAGGCGGCTGTCTTTCTGGCACATTTGCAGGATTTTCTGATGTTTATGATGACGGAGGATCCTAGCCGTTATACGCAGCTTTTAAAGAAGGCGGAGTCTCGATTGGAGGCTATCTCCAGGGTGACCGGGTCGAACCCCTGGCGGGCCTATTGTCTGGGTGAAATGTATTTAATGAATGGCATAGCGGCCTATAAACGCAACGAAATCTTTTTAGCCACACGATCCTTTCGGTCCGGAGTGCGGCTCATCCGAAAGGGTGCTGCTGATTTTCCCAACTTCCTGCCCCTGCAAAAAGACCGGCACGTGATTGAAGCATTAATCGGAACTGTTCCTGATCAATATCAATGGGCTGCGGAATTAGCTACTGGGATGCAGGCTGATAAAGATGAGGCACAGGCCTTGGAGGCTGTATATGCGGCTATGAAAGGGAGCAACTATTTCCTGACTAAGGATGCAGGATTTTTTCTGGCTATAATTTATGCCCACCAATATCGCAAACCTGAAGAGGCCTTCCGGATCGCATCTGAACTTATATCCACCGAGCCTGACCAACCCTTTTTGCAGTTCCTCTTTGCCTATACGGCTGCTGAAAGTAAGGGTATGCAATCTGAGGCCATTCAATTATTGCAAAGAGCGTTGCCCACTAAAGAGTCCCTGACCTTTCCCTATCTTGCTTATATGTCAGGCAAATACAAGCTGAACGCGCTGGACATACCGGGGGCTAGAGCGTCCCTTCAACAATTCCTTCTGAAATGGCAGGGGTCTTCCTATCAGTCTGAAGCCTGGCAGAAGATGGCCTGGTGTGCCTTGCTTGAAGATGATCTGGAAACCTACCATCGTTTTATGACGAGAACGCTAAAGGCTCCTGATAGTCCGATGGAAGGAGATCAACAGGCCAAAAAGGAGGCTCGCGATAAACAGGTACCCCATCCGGTACTCTTGCGGGCACGTTTAGCTTTTGACGGGCGTGATCCACTTAGGGCAAAGGCCATTTTAGAATCCATCCAGTCGGAAAACTTGCGGGAACAACGATTTCTCTTAGAGTATGACTATCGTATGGGCCGGGTGTTAGCCGACCTGGACAAGTCCGACAACAACGCAATTCGATTTTATACCCGTGCATGGACCAATGGCAAAGGGAATAAGCTTCATTTTGCCTGCGCTAGTGCCCTGCAATTGGGGGATATTTATAGTGATCTCAGGAAGCCAAAAGAAGCTAGACGTTGGTATGATCGTTGTCTGGCAGAAAAGCCCGACATCTACAGGAGTGGTTTACACCAAAAGGCAAAAGCGGGTATCCGGCGACTCAGACACTGAGCCCTCGGTGCCTTTTATGTACCTTTGCCGAAAATAGAGCCAGTTTGGGAAAAGTAATTGCCATAGTCGGTAGACCTAATGTAGGGAAGTCGACCCTTTTTAACCGGCTCATTGGGGAGAGACAAGCCATCATTGATGATGTCAGTGGTGTAACCCGTGACCGCCAGTACGGTACGTGTATATGGAATGGCAAGACCTTCCTAGTGGTCGATACAGGAGGTTTCGTTAAACATTCTGAGGACCCGTTTGAAAAAGCCATTCGGGCTCAGGTGCACATTGCGGTACAAGAAGCGGAGATCATCCTGTTTATGGTGGATGTGACCACCGGTATAACAGATCTGGATGACGAAATGGCACAAGTGTTGCGCAAATCGAAAAAGCCTGTCATCCTTGTCGTCAATAAAGTTGATAATCATGAACGCCTTATGCTCGCCAATGAGTTTTGGGCACTCGGGTTTGAGAACACTTTTTTCCTGTCTTCCATCACTGGCAGTGGTACCGGTGAGGTACTGGATGAAGTCGTAGCAAAACTGCCGGATGAACCTGAAGAAGATCCAATGGCATTGCCCAGGTTTGCTGTAGTCGGACAACCTAATGTGGGCAAATCGTCGTTCATTAATGCCCTTATGGATGAGGATCGGAACATAGTGACCGAAATAGCCGGCACCACACGTGATGCCATTCATACCCGATATACAAAGTTTGGAAAAGACTTCATTCTGGTGGATACGGCAGGGTTACGCCGAAAAGCACGCGTACATGAAAATCTGGAATTTTATTCTGTAATGCGTACGCTAAAGGCCCTTGAAGAATGTGATGTGTGTATGCTGCTCATCGATGCGCAAACAGGTGTTGAGGCGCAGGACATGGCCATTTTTCGACTCGCCCAGCGACGGCATAAGGGCATTGTCCTGCTGATCAATAAATGGGACCTAGTCGAAAAGGAAACTAATACGGCAAGGGATATGGAAAAAGAAATCAAATTAAAGATTTCTCCCTTTAGTGACGTACCCGTCCTGTTTATGTCAGCGTTGGATAAGACCAGGATTTTTAAAGCGATGGAATTGGCACTCGAGGTCAATGAAAACAGACAGCGTCGCATAAAAACCTCCGAACTCAATGAAAAAATGTTGGAGATTATTGAGCGAAATCCGGCGCCTGCCTATCGGGGTAATTATATTAAGATTAAATACGTCACTCAATTACCACTAGCTTATCCAGCTTTTGTATTTTTTGCCAATCACCCGAAAGAAATCAAGGAGGCCTATCGGCTTTTTCTGGAGAATAAACTACGTGAGCATTTCCAGTTCACGGGCGCGCCGATGGCCCTTATGTTCCGTCAAAAATAGATTATGCCGTTCCTTCCAACATCCATTGAAGGCTTACTGATATTTGAACCTGCAATCTTCGCAGATGAGCGAGGTTATTTTACGGAAAGCTATAACAAGCGCATCTTTGAAGAAGTGGGTATTTTAGGTGAATTTGTCCAGGATAATCAGTCACTTTCCCAATTTGGCGTTGTGCGAGGGTTACATTATCAATGTGGTGATCATGCACAGGCAAAATTGGTACGCGTCCTTCAGGGTGAGGTGCTGGATGTTGTTGTCGATCTTCGGATAGGATCGACTACCTATGGCGAGGTCTATTCACTGTTACTTTCTGAAGATAATAAACGCCAGCTCTTTGTTCCAAAGGGCTTTGCGCACGGATATTCAGTGTTGAGCCGGGAAGCTGTATTTTTTTACAAATGTGATCAGTTTTATAATAAGGAAAGTGAAGGCGGCATTCACCCGGAAGATCCGGGATTACCTATCGATTGGTGTGTCCCTCCCGGCGATCGGATCATTTCTCCCAAAGACCACAATTTGCCCTTCTTTGGCCATCACCGGCCCTTCAATTCTTAAATCATGCGAATACTTGTAACAGGTGCAGGCGGGCAGATCGGACAAGCCCTGGCCAAAGCGGCCAAGCCCGGTCACGATCTGGAATGGCACTTTTTGGGTCGGGAGGAGATGGACGTCACGGAGGAAGATATGGTCATGCAATATGTGCGTTTTCTCCAGCCGGATGTAGTCATCAACTGTGCAGCCTATACGGCCGTTGATCAGGCAGAACAGGATGTCGATGCCGTTTTTGCGCTGAACCGGGATGCAGTCAGTTATTTGGCGGCAGCTTGTAGTACGGTGGATGCTCAGTTTGTCCACTTCTCTACGGATTATGTATATGATAACGGGAAAAATGAACCTTACATTGAATATGATGCTGTGCGGCCTTTGAGCGCATATGCGCGAAGTAAGCGTGCCGGCGAGGAAGAAGCCTTGTTGTTACATGAAGAAACGGCCATTATTCGCACGTCATGGTTGTATGGCCCGGTCAGGCATAATTTTCTTCGGACAATCTTGCGATTGGGACGGGAGAAGCAGGAGCTTGGTATCGTTTTCGATCAGGTTGGCTCACCTACGCTATCGACTGATCTGGCAGAAGCCGTTGTGCTGATTATGGAGCAACAGCAGGCCGATCCTTCGCGTAGGAAATTGCTGAAAGGCATTTTTAATTATTCAAATGAAGGTGTCTGTAGCTGGTATGATTTTGCAACGGATATTGTGCGTCTGAGTGGGCTGCATTGTCATGTTAAACCAATCCGCACTGCCGAGTATCCCACTTCGGCACGACGCCCCGTCTATAGTGTCATGGATAAACAGAAGTTTAAATCGACATTCGGCTTGCGTATTCCTCATTGGCAGGCCTCCCTCGAACGATGTATCCGAGACATTCAGGCCGAAGGCAACTTGTAAACCTAATCTACGATTACCAAGCCCTACCCTATGAGTCGCTTTTTCTATTACCTTATTCTTAAGCCTATATCCCTGCTTCCCTTTTCAACACTTTATGTACTGT
>JBBQMA010000116.1:0-7334 GCA_038328415.1 Chitinophagales bacterium
TTGCTGTACATCTCACCGGTACCTATCCACATTCGATCAGGATCTGTTGGATCAATAACAATTGATGAAACACCGAGTACCGGATGACCAATCGGCACACGTTGCCAGGCCTGGGTACCTATCCCGCCAGTTTTAGTCACCCAAAGACCACCGCTGGCCGACCCGACATAGATGATGTTTGGATCAATGGGATGAAAGGCAATACATAATGTTCGGCCACCGATATTATGTGGCCCCATGGATGTCCATGAAGGTCCGTTACTTCCGCGCAATACACCATCTGCTTGTCTGTCCCTGAATGCCCTCACCCAGGAAGATACAGACAAGTCACCATGGCTATCCATCCGGCGGGTGAACCAGGCATCTAGAGATTCTGCGGCCCCACTGTTTTTGAAACGGGTTTCTTTATCAAGGCAACCTGATAGAAACCACATCAAGAAGCCTGTAAACAAAATAAATTTAAAATGCATGGATTCAACTTTGATATGCAAAGATAGGATACACATTGGAGCCGCTTTTGATAACCTGCTGGTTTGACCAGGATATTTCATTTCCAAGAGGAGTAATCGAGTTTGAAGACATTGTTTTATCTTGGTCATCCACATAGCACACTGATGTCGTCACAAGCCAACTTTAAATCTGAAAAAAGCCCGCTGCTTGATCATCAGCTTGGCGTGCAAGTGCAGCAAAGGCTTGGACAATTCGACCCTGAAACATCAAAACCTGAAATGCTTGCAGGTGAGCTTCGCAAGCTTATTCGTCTGCTCCTTGAGGAAATTGCTACAAAAGAGTTGCTCCATTTTAGCACGCTGTTCTCGCTGATGGCATATATAGGAAACAAATACAAAACGCCCGCCGAAACCCTTCGATCACTTCATCTCTTTCGCAAAGCGAGTGAACAACTGGATAAGGAAAAAGAACCGGATCGTGACCACTATATCCAGGTCATTCAGCTAGGGTATCGGGCTATACATGGCCTTTTGAAAGATGTATTTTCTATCCCCTCTTCACCAACACTTTTGTCCACTATAGAAGGGTTCCCTCCGATGCGTGCGCAGGAACACGCTTTCCAGCGCTTCGAATCTGTAGTTGTTTTTTTTGCTACTGCAATCAATTTATCAGAATGGCTGCTTACAGGCTATCGGGAAGAGGACCCTTCCGTCACCTTAAATGTTCGGGGCAATTTGACCGAAAAAAATGAAGACTTCAATGGTCTATGGGCCGCCCTGGCTAGGATGGACCATTTTCCTGTAAAACTTCATTTGCTTGATGTGGAATTTGATGCCGAAGGTGTTGGCTATCCCAGAGGGTTTATTCTCCACCCGGATCATTTGGTAGATGTGACCGCTATTGCCGAATGTTTTACGCCGACGAATGCGTTCCCTATTTTAGGCATTTTAAAAAAATTCCTTCCAAGTGATCTTACAAAATCCATTCTCATTGGGAACGTGGCCAATTACTTCCTGGACAGGCTCATGCAGAATCCTGGGCTGACCTTTGAAGAAACCTTCCAGGGTGTATTTGCGCTAAGTCCGCTGGGGTTTGCTTTACTGACTGATCAGGAAGTCAGGGATTTGCACACCACATGCAGACAACACTTCAATACCCTTTCCCAAATGGTTCAATCCGGGTTTGCCAGAGAAGGCATTCAATTAAAAGATTGTTTTCTGGAGCCCTCATTTTACAGTCCCGAATTTGGCATACAAGGTCGACTGGATGTCTTTCACCTCCCGCCTTCATCCGAGTCTACACCGGCAATTATTGAACTAAAAAGTGGCACTCCGTTTAGAGCAAACGCTTACGGGCTCAATGCGAATCACTATATCCAAACGCTTCTATACGATTTATTGGTCAAAGAGGTACGTCCCGGCCGACATGCCTTAGCCTACATTCTGTACTCCAAAGTCACAGATAATCCGCTGCGATTTGCACCTGTGATCCGCTCCAGACAAATGGATGCCCTGCGTGTGCGCAATGAATTGATTTTGCTTGAACAAGAGCTTGCCCTCATGGATCCAGCCGACCCTGCTACCTGGACCATTTTAAACAATCTTAATCCTAATTCCTTCCAGGGATTATATGGTTTTCACTCCCGGGACCTCATGCGCTTTGAGCGTGTTTGGCAAAGCCTTCACCCCCGAGAAAAAGCTTATTTCGTTGCCTTTACAGCCTTTGCTTTAAAAGAATTTCAACAATCAAAAACTGGAAGGGCAGGAAGCGGCCGGCATGATGGACAAGCCGCACTCTGGCTGGCTACGCGTGCAGAAAAAGCTGATCAATTCAGCGTGTTAACTTTTCTTCAATTGGAAGAAGATAAAAGCCATGCTTCAGAACCTGAAATTCGATTTCTTTTTACAGAAAGAACGCCGGCGCTCGCAAATTTCCGCACTGGAGATATTACGGTACTTTATCCGCACACGGGCAGGGTCGGATTCACAAAAGAGCAGGTCTGGAAATGCACAATAACGGATTTAGGTCAGGACTATGTCATTGTAAGACTGCGCTCTCCACAATTTAATAAAGACCAGTTTCTTAAGTATCCTTTTTGGCATTTGGAAGGTGACTTTCTTGATAGCTCTTTTTTGCAATTGACAAGGAGCTTGTTTCTTTTTGCCCAGGCCCCAATAGAAAAACGTGATCTCATTCTTGGTCTGCAGAAGCCCGGCGATCCAACACCAACTGAACTCAGTCTCCCTAATGTCTTGACGGCTGAACAGAAGATGGTGATATCTGAACTTGTTCAATCAAAAGACTACTATTTGTTGTGGGGCCCTCCGGGTACCGGAAAGACCAGTATGGTCCTAAAGCATCTGATTGGCTATTTGTACGAACACACAGCTGAGACATTTTTATTACTTGCTTATACCAACAGAGCTGTTGATGAAATATGCATGGCTATAGAATCACTCGGGCCAACGTACCATGAACGATATCTTCGAATTGGCAGCCGCTATAGCACCCAGGGCATATTTCGAGATCGTTTGCTTGATGTTGTTATCAGGGATTGTAAGGATAGGAGCGGTGTCCAGCAAGTTTTGCATAGCACACGTATTATAGTTGGCACGGTATCCTCGTTTCTTGGAAAGCCTGAGTTGCTCACGCTTAAGAAGTTTGATCGGGTACTGATTGATGAGGCCTCCCAAATTCTGGAACCAATGATTTGCGGGCTATTGACCCGCTTTCCACACTTCACATTAATAGGTGATCATCGGCAACTTCCAGCCGTTGTCACCCAGCCAATCTATGAGCGTCAAATAAACGTCCCCTCACTTCAGGAATTAGGTATTACAGATACCGGTCTCTCCTTATTTGAACGACTTTATCATCGTGTTTGTCAACAGGGATGGCTTCATGCCTACGGAATGCTTTCAGCGCAGGGCCGCATGCACCAGGATATTATGGCATTCCCGAATGATCACTTTTATGCAGGAAGCCTAAAAACTATAACACCCGTTCAGGTAGCACTTACCAACGATCCGCCATTCAATCATATCCTCCATAAGTTATTGAATAATCGACGAGTTGCATTTGTGCCGGTTGCCCCTGATGAAAATGAAATCCTCACAAAAACGAATGAGGCTGAAGCCTATAAGCTCTTCGAGCTGGTAAGTTATTATATGGAATTATATGCCCTCAGTGGCAAGTCATGGGATATCCAAACATTGGGTATCATTACCCCGTTCCGGGCTCAAATTGCCTTAATAAAAAAAATATTTGCAGAAAAGGGTCTTGGATCTGATCAATTTACGATCGATACCGTAGAGCGATATCAAGGAGGGGCAAGGGAGATCATTTTGATATCCTGGTGTATTCAAACACCCAAAGAATTAAAAATGATTACTTCTGGAGAGGCCGGCCTGGATCGCAAGCTCAATGTAGCCCTCACTAGGGCAAAAGAACGACTCGTATGCCTAGGCTACCCTCCTGCATTTAAGGGTCATGCCGAGTATGAGGATTTCATAAACAAATACAGCATTCCGGCTAAGGAATACCTGTGAACTTATGTGTTTGAAGACTGAGGTGCCACTTTGGATGTGCTAAGCAATACGCTATTGTCCTACTGGTGTTTTGGGCAAGAAGCGGTCCATCCATCGGCTGAAGATAAAAATGATCAAAGTCAAGATGCACAACGTCTTCTGGATTTAATCCTTCTTGTGGAAAAACAAGTTTGAGCTCATTGCCTTGTATCTGCCCAAGGTCACTTCCTGCTTTCGGGCTGACACAAAGCCAGTCTATGCCCTTTGGAGCCGCAATAGTTCCATTTGTTTCCACACCGATTTCAAAACCCGATTGGTGAATGGCTTCAATTAAATGATCATCCAATTGCAACAGAGGTTCTCCTCCGGTACACACGACATAGGGTTGACCTTCTACATTTTCCGGCCATAACGAGTTCAGAATACCAGCAAGCTCCGTTGATGTATACCTCCCTCCTAACGGCCCGTCAACACCTCTGAAGTCCGTATCACAAAATGTGCAAATGGCCGAAGCTCGATCCTCCTCCCTACCCGACCATAAATTGCATCCGCTGAACCTACAAAAAACAGCAGGGCGCCCCGCATGGGCACCCTCTCCCTGTAGTGTGTAATAAATCTCTTTAATACTATAAACCGTCCTTTCGGGCATGTGTTGATGGCTTAAATGTCAATGATCCGGTTCTTGACTAAGCCACCAAATCGATTAACACAAACTACTGTTTTAATTCCCTCACAAGGCTGATGTGCCTAATGCGGCGCAAAGGTCGTTTATTCTTTTGTTAAGAACACATCCCAATCTGTAAACAGGCATTGCGCCTGATCATTAGTAATTAATGAAGCCGCAATTTTTTGTAGTTTAATAGCCCTTGACTAGTTTCTCTGCAATGCGGTCCTGCCCTATCATGCCTTGCAAGAAATAAATACCAGAAGGATAGGCAGACAAATCAAGCGCATACCGTCCCTTACCAGCAGTCCTGTATGGTTCATGAAAAGAAAACATAAGCTGACCAGTCGTTGAGATGATCTCAAAGGATAAAGGACCTGATGTCATAGCATTCCATTCCATCCAGATCAGATTATTTGTTGGATTGGGTGCTACATGATAACGTACACTTGATTCGACATTTTCACTTGAGCTGACCATTTTCTCATGGATCGGCAAATAAACTTCGTCTATCCATGTTTTATCATCGCCTTCGCTATAATATTCATCCTTGTCATAGGTCCATAAGAAGGTGTGCTGCCCTGTGCTTACCGGATAGGTAAATGTAGCCCAGGACTTCTCCCCGCTCCATTCGTCCTGTAATTCACCATCGATGTAAAACCTGAGGTAGTCCCAATCCAATTCTGTACTTGTTCGCCTTGCAAATCCAATTTCGCCATCTTCCTGCACGCTTAATACCAGGCTCAATGAAGAGCTTTGCTCATCATCAATATTACCTGATTCCATACAATAGTTTCCAATAAACGGCAATTCCTGGGACACTACCCACGGAAATACAAACGCCGAATCCCAAGGAAATGCGGTGATTCCTCCGTCTTCAAAATCTGCAACGATTGGGTTAATCCATAAGGGACCGATTACTTTTCCTGCTGAATAGGCCCCAGCAGTAGCCTGGTAGGCAAAATTGACCTGCTCATAAACCGGAGCGCCCGGTAGAACCTGAATTTGGAAAAGGGCTACCGTTTCGCCATCCGGCGACAACTCGGAGAGTATATGCGGTCCATCGACGGTCACCCAGGGTGAATCTGCAACTAACTTTCCTGTAATCGCGGTACTTGTCGCCCCCCCTATATTTTTTGTCAACACACTCATCATTGCCGTCTCGCTACTTTCAAGTCGTTTGTTATGATTTCCTCCTGGCAATATGTCATCCAGGCTATAGGAAGGCACCTCTAATGATGGTGCAAACATGGTCAGTGTAAATGTGGATTCTGTACTGAGTGTATCATTAAAGGTTATCGTCAATTTGAATTCCACCTTTTCGCCTTCTGGAACGTCATCAGCCACAGAAAAGCCAAATGCGCCGTTGACACTTAGTAAAGTCCCCGGATCTACCACGCCCAAATCTTCGATCGTATCTGTCAATGTGATGTATTCATTTGTCGAAGCCAGTGACAATTTTGTTGCTGTAGCTTCACTCAAGCCAACGTTTTGGATTTCCAGATCAAGCAATACACTTTCGCCATAATCCACCTTGTTATTATTGTTCCCGGCCTGATCATCGATGATTATATTTTTTTGGATCACAAAGGGTCCGCTTAATGGCGCTACGCTGATTACCCCCTGGTATGGGATATAATTAAATTGAGTGACCGTAACAGTCAGGTCTCCAACATTATCTAGTGGTTCAAAAAACAAAATAGCACTCCCATTGACAATGTATCCGGTAGCGAGGGTCTGGTCCTGCCATTGCAGACCTACCTTGGCCCCTTCAACCGGGCAGGAGATAATAACTCCAAAATCACCAATATACTTGGTCGTTGGATGGATTACGAATAAAGGCTGCGGTAGCCGTGTCCGGGGGACAGTAGTCGGATCTGCAAAAGGATTCCAAAAATCAGCCATCAGTTCGCCATCTCCCGCATAGGCACCAATCATTAAGGTGTTGCCAAAGGAAGCCATACCGCCGACAGATGGGAATAGTGATTGCCCATCCGCATCAAGTAGATATTGATTCATGCCATCCTGGCCTTCCATCGGTGGCGACCAACTTTGGTAGTCACTGGAGAAAAAGCCGGCAATTCCTCCCCATGGATCTCCAGTACCCATATCGCCTGCGCGTTGCCAGGCCTCCCCCAAACAATCACCACCGTTATTATTTGTAAAGTTGCCGGCGCAACAAGCGACAGCAATTAAAATTGGATATCGACCCTGATTGCGGAGTGCTGCTACCGCATCCGTTGTAAAATTACCACTGACCAACCCTTGCTCCCAACCGTGCCCCGTATAATTGTATAGACTCACACCACGTTGATTCATCAAGTCAATTATTCCAGCATTGGAAGGGTCCCCGGGCTGGTCCGCCGTTGGACTTCCAGGTGTAGGGGAAATGGCGCTCTGATCCCCATCATAAAACTCCCAGTATTCTTCAAAGCCGGCAGCCAGATGTTTTGACTTCCATTCATTTCCATGTTCATAATCTGCCTGGCCGTCATCGCCAAAGCCGGTACCTTCTGCCGATGCGGATGCCATGCCGGTGGCGCACCAGTTTGCAGATTCATCTACAAGCGGTGTTTTTTCGTACTCAAGAATTCGGTTTACCATTACATTTAATTCCTGCAGATTGGACGCATGCAACCGGCCTACAAAAACATCAGAAAAGTGATCCTCATCATTCATGTAACCAAAACAGT
>JBBQMA010000117.1:0-7319 GCA_038328415.1 Chitinophagales bacterium
GCTTCGCGATTGCGAGAAAAACACCGCGCCCTCTAGACGATGCTTTTTTTCAAGTACACATGTCTTGATGTTTCAGTTGCGAGAAAATCCATTGTCATATTGCATGGTGGCGTGAACTCCAATCAGAAAAAGTCATTTCAAATTTAATTTCATCCGGTCCGTGATTACCGACTTCTACCCAGCCTGCTTTTCTATAAAATCCTTCGGCACGGGTATTCGGTGAAGTGCCCAACCAGATGGTAGTCTCCTTCTGGTTAAAATACCAGTCCAGCATCTTATCATGAAGCTGTCTTCCTAAGCCCCTTTTTTCAAATTCCGGATGCATGAATAAAGCCCAAATATTGTGATCCTTTAAATCTACAATCGAAAAACCAACGACCAATCCATCAAGCTCAACTATCCATCCTTTTCCCCGAACATAGAGATAACGAAAACAGTCCTCATCGGAAATTAGACCGGGGTCAGAAAGGGTATTTTCAGTGACCGCGTTTCGCACTATTTGAATTTGTGGAATATCTGCAGTCCTTGCTTCACGAATCACCATAGAATCATAGTTATCCATCAAATAGGAACCTCCTGTCTGGATAGCAGCAGATGAGACAAAATCATTTCGAAAAAAAATTAACGAACTCTTCCAATAGCAAATCGTCCGCCCAGATAACCCATCGGCAAATAGGCAAGGACCAAATCAACCATCACAAACCACAATGGTGATGAAAGCTGATAAGCAGTAAGCGAGCCGCCAATCAGAAAAAAAACACCAACTACCATTGCCATTTTCAGGCTATCTGATGCGATTAAACCGGCGACAAGAGCGCCTACCAATGTACCTAGGGCATGAGCTAGGAAAGGCATTAAAAAATGTTTGGGTTCAAATAAATGCATGGTTGCCTTTAATCCTTCCATGGTCGTCACATCTGCTCCTTCTGGAGGCGGAATGACTGCCCCGCTTATCATAACAATGGACATATTTACAATGCTCCCCAGGATAAGACCGGCGACTACGGCAAGAATGTTTTTAAGAATAGGATTCATTGTGAATGGATTTCAAATTTGGGAAAAAACTAATTGTTAGTGCCAATAAAGATCGGACGATTGAAGGTAATGCTTCCCTACCAATAGCTCGAAAAAAAAATTAGTTCGCGGTTAAAATCACAGCAAGATGAGACAACCTCAAGGTAAAATCGGCTAAAATCTAAAAAAGGTACCTAGTCTGTCATAAACCTTGCTGGGTGAGCCCAAGTGCATTTTTTTATTTTCCTGCCGGCAGTTCTCTGCCCTCTAGCGCTGCGGCCATCACCTCTGGAAATAAATCAGGGCTACAGGCAAAAGCAGGAATGCCCATTTTGTGGATCTGGGCTGCCAGCTCTGCATCGTATTGCGGACTGCCCTCAGGGCTTAACGTCAGCAGACAAATGAGTTTTATGCCCTTCTGAATAATCTGTTGGACCTGACTTAAAAACAGATTTGGACTGCCATTTTCACCTAAGTCGCTGATCAGAATCATGACCGTCTGAGCTGGAGAGTCCACATGGATTTGAGCCGCTGTAAGTGCATTCCCAATATCTGTGCCACCACCAAGCCTAAAACCAAGGAGAAGGTCCACCGGGTCATGCATCAGCGCCGATAAATTCAGTACTTTGATATCAAAAGCCAGCAACGTGATCCGCAGGGAGGGCAACCGGCTAAGTACATTGGCATAAAGGCCGGCATAAATCATCGATTCACTCATCGAAGCACTTTGGTCGACAAGAATAACCAGCTCTTGTTGACGACGTTGATGCTGGCGGTAACCGACTCGATGCACCGGAATAAGTGTCGATAGATCGGGCTGATAATAACGTAGATTTTTCCGAATAGTGAGATGCCAGTCGATATCTGGCCAGGGTGGATTATGGCGACGGTTTTTGCGCTGCCGGCTACCACGCACAGCTTGGAGCAATGGCAATTTTACTTTTTCGAGGAGCTGATCGGCGACGTGTTGAATCAACCTTCGGGCTGATTCTTTGCGCGCATCATCAAGATGTTTGAATGAAGCCATCAATATTCCGGCAAGGTGAATGTCCGGTTCAAGGCTACCGATTAGTTCCGGTTCCAGCAACATGTCCGCAAGTCCCAAACGATCGAACGCCTCCCTTTGCAAAAGATGCAGGGCAGCAGTTGGGAAATATTCCCGGATATCCCCCATCCATCGGTGCAGCATAGGCAAACTCCCCTGCAAATCACCTTGCCGTACAGGATCAAAAAGAAGCTCCAGACTTTCGTCCATACCGATATGTGCCTGTTCCGTCAATGGAACGAGTTCCTCTTCAGCAATTTGGCCCAACATCAGGCGCCATCTGACTTCACGGGTTAATGTCATTTCTGTCAACGTCGGCCCCGAATGAAGGTAATCAGCCAGAGTAAAGCTATAGCGCCAACGACACCGCTAATCAGTTGACCCAGCCAGTTGGTCGTTGCCAGGCCAACTAATCCAAACAGGAAATTACCCGCAAATGCGCCGCATATACCAATCAGAATGTTCCAAAGCAACCCGAAGCCATGTCCGCGGATAATCTTGCCGGCCAGCCAGCCAACAATGGCACCAGTAATGATAAAGGAGAAAAAACTCAACATGTGTTAACATTTGGTTCCCCGAATGTAGTGGAAATATAACAATACAATCCCTTTGATTTGGCGCTTGGCGGACGTTTGAGGATAGGCAATCAACATAGCATCCATCGAAATCGAATTGCTTATTCCCTGAACAATCCGAAGGATCGGGTAACTTCGGTCTGAAATCTCAAAATATTTGTCCCTTGGGGCAACGCAATCTATGCCCAAAAGGCTCTTGCGTTGAATAATCCTTCCAAAGGGCAGGATGGTGGGTTTGGGGATAACCTCATGCATTTAGAGGTTTATACTAGCACCTTTGTGTTGATTTTCCATTCTGGACCATCGCAAAAGTGCATAGAAGAGGGTAGGATTGATCGATAATGCGCACCTAATTGCATTAAGTTGTTATCTTGGTTCGCTAATTCGAAGTCTGAACGTAATTGTAACCCTCCGGATTAACGTCTTCATTCCCATTGTACATCTAATTACAAGTTGCGCCACCACCACAATTTGACCGGCACATTGCCTTTCAAATCTGGCTTGTCTTGCAGCTTTTCATAATTGTTTAGGTCCTTAGTGGCATCCACGTTGGAGGATCAATTTTGTCAAGTAACCAAAAGGCTGAGGATGCTCCGCTAATTGAAATTCATTATTACGATTAACCTATTATGAAGCAAGGAATTTTACTCGGATTATTAATGCTTTTTTTAACACCCTTATTGGCACAGGAGAACTGCTACAATGGCGTTGACGATGACGGTGACGGACTGGTGGATCTCAATGATGCGGAATGTATTTGTGATGGTATAGGAGCAATTGTCAATCTGGATGATGCTATGAACAACCCTGATTTTGAAAATTTCGTCTGTTGCCCATCCTCCTTTAGTCAAATGGACTGTTGTGCCGGCTGGCAGACAGGCACCGATGCTACGACGGACTATATGAATTCATGTAATTTTATAATGCAAGGAATCATTGATGCGGGCCTGGTTCCATTTCCTTCCGGCGGTGGTATTGTTGGCGGTATTTATTCGGATGGCTGGAAAGAATATTTAAGCACCTGTTTGAACATTACTCTACAAGCAGGTTTTGACTTTACGTTATCCTTCCAGATTGCCTCTGCACCTATAAATAATAATGGCACCCTCTGTAATGGAGGTATTATTACTTATGGTCCGGTAGAAGTGACATTATACGGCAATACGGACTGCAACAGCCTATATGTCCCGGGCACTAACTGTCCTGCATCAGGTGGGTGGGTACCTATTGGAACAGTAACTTACAACCCGGTATCCGCATGGGGCCAAATATCCATCACCTTCACCGCACCCTTTGATGTAAATGCCTTTATGATCGGTGCTCCGTGCAACCTGCCCGGCGGCTACACTGGCTCGCCTTGTTATCCTTATTTTGTATATGATGATATGACACTTATAGGAGGCGGCATTATCACTGAATTGACACTAACGGAACTCGGCTTGCCCTGCGACCTGGATTATGGCTTTTTTGCGGAGATTGACCATTTAGGTGGCGATTGGCAGTGGTTCTTCAATGGCGTAGCAATGAGTGGCGAAACCGCCCAGGACTTTTTTGTCGCCAATAACGGCTGGCAATCCGGAACCTATCAGGTTGTCTATTCCTTCGAGGGCGAATGTGTAATGGATAGCATTACTGTATACATACCGCCTAGAGATACCGTTACAGAAGAAGTGTTTTATTGTCCCAACTCTTCCGTGAGTTGCGCGGAAACTACTTTCTTTAACCCCGGCACATACGAAGTAATCATTCCTTTGCCCTCCGGCTGCGACAGCGTTGTTGAATGTGTAGTTACTGAATATGTTTTATCGCCGGTAACAAATATTGACATTGATACCTGCGGACCTGTTGAGATTAAAGTTTGCGGAGAAGTATTTTCTGTTACTGGAGAATATTATATCTATTGCATTGACTGGCGCGGTTGTGATTCCATAATTGTTCTAAATCTCAGGGTGTTGGAGCCCAATGTTGTTATTGCTCCTCCAGCACTCCTCGAATGCGGGCCCAACGCGGATGTCGTTCTGGATGGGTCGGGGTCAACTCTGAATCCTCTTCCGACCGGATCCACTATTTACGAATGGTTGGGGCCACAGGATGGTTTTGTTGGGGCCACCGATGAACCATGGGCGTTTGTCAATAAGACGGCTACATATTGTCTCGTTGTTACCCATGAAAATAATGGCATTATTTGCAGGGATACAGCATGCGTGACGGTAAAAAGTGCCCAGGCAACCCCTGAAGCGCCTCTGCTGACCGGTAATTTTTTCGGTTGTGTCGGTGATACGTCTTATATAAATCGAAAGGCTGCCGGCACGATACAGGCAAGCGGTTTTGACTGGATCATTCCGGCCGGTGTCAATAATTTACTCGCATTGAATGATAGTACCCTCCGGTACATTCATAGCATGCCGGGTTCAATTCCTATCTGTGCAAGGGCTGTGAATGAATGTGGCAATTCAGATACTACCTGCATCTTTCTAAATACCGGATTGCCCACAGATACGCTTATCAATGAATCGACATGCGATCCTTCTCAAGCGGGTTTGTTTACCAATCAGTTTATTAATCAATATGGATGTGATAGCACGGTTACGAAAATTGTTGCACTGTCCCCTTCCAACAAAACAAACCTCACCGCTACTACCTGCAATCCACAATTTGCGGGTATAGATACACTGATACTACAAAACCAGTATGGCTGCGATAGTACGGTTATTTTACAGACCAATCTACTACCCAGCAATCAATTAAGCCTTACATTCTTTACCTGTGATATAGCTCAGGCTGGCTTGGATACGTTGAACTTATTCAATCAATATGGCTGTGACAGTACCGTATTTATAGATCGTATCTTCAGCGGCGTTTATCAGGAAACGAATACAACGACCATTTGCGGTTCCGGGACGGATTATGTTGATACGCTCATTGTAACTACTGGTATATGTGACAGTTTTTTCCTCACAGAATACCAATACCTGCCATTGGATACTACCTGGCTAACAGCTTCGACCTGCGATCCTTCTCAGGTGGGTAGCATTGTTGTCTTTTTGCCAACTTCCTCTGGGTGCGATAGTGCAATCGTAACGACGGTCTCTTTATTACCTTCGGATCAAACCCAGGTATCAGGAGTAACCTGTGATATCAATGATGTAGTCAATCAAACACTCACCCTTCAAAATCAATATGGGTGTGATAGTATCGTCAATATCGATATTATTTATGTAGGCGTTGACACCCAATTCGTGCAGAAAGCCAGTTGCGATCCGAGTCAGATTGGGACCGTCACCCAGATAGTACAAGGCATCAATTGCGATACCATCCGTGTGACCACTACAACCTTACTGGCCTCTTCCCAGAGTCAGGTAACAATAACACTTTGTCTGAATTCCGGCCCGGCAAGGGATACCATTTACCTGCAAAATGTAAACGGCTGTGATAGCTTGCTTATCCGGAACCTCCAGTACACGCAACTCATATCGGAACTGGAAATTAATCCCGAACAATGTAAAGGAGAGGCTAACGGTGAAATAGTCGTGTTGGATTTGCAGGGAGGTACCGGCCCCTATGAATATCGTTTAGGAAATGGATCATGGCAAAGTGGCACGATGTTCAGCAACCTCGTCCCGGGCACGTATGTCCTTCAGGTAAGAGATGCTGTCGGTTGTGCAGATACGTTAAGTGGTCTGATCGTTGCTGCTGGTTCCACGTTGGCCATTGACGCCGGTCCCGACAGAGTTGCGGAAGAGGGAGATATTATTGATTTGACCGTACAGGCTACACAAGTATTGGCATTAACACAATGGACAGCTACGGACCCTATCGCCTTTTCCACCTGTTTCTTCACCACACTTGGACCTTTGACTACCAAACAAACGGTTACGGTGACTGGCCAGACGGTAGAAGGTTGTAGCGCAACAGACATGTTTGACATTTTAGTACGGATCAACATCAATGTCTATATTCCGAACAGTTTTTCTCCGGATAATGATGGCATCAATGACATCTTCAGTGTATATGGCAATAAACATGTGAAGGGTGTTCGCAACCTCGCCATCTATGACCGTTGGGGTAATTCGCTTTATTCCCGTGCCGATTTACCGATCAATGATCCCAATGTGGGCTGGAATGGTATGTTCAGAGATAAAGTAATGGATCCGGGCGTCTACATTTATGTCGTCGAAGTGGAATTACTCAACGGTGAAATCCGTCTTTATAAAGGAGATGTGACGCTCGTCTCAAAAGGGAAAGGGTAGATCACATTCGTTTCAAATCGAAATGCCTGAACGCAGTCCGCTGTGTTCAGGCATTTTCTTTTCAAGTTTTACCTGAACCTTAATACATGACATTTTCAAAATCGAATGTTTTGAACCTCTCGCTCTTATGTAATGATTCGCAAAATAGTATTGAAGATAAAAACTAACAAACTAACGCTTAACGGTTAAATGTCTAAGATTGTATAGATGTAATTTTAGCCTTAAAGGTTTCAATATGAAACGACAAAATTGGATCCAGTCATTCTTAATTGCTGCATCCATCTTGCTTTCCTAGTTTCTTATCATGGATTTATTGGCGTACAACACCAACGATAGAGACAAGAGACTGATGACCGTTTAGGAATATTTTACATAGGTCTCTGGCAAGAATACAATCAGGGTTTCGATATCAGATTTGCAAAGGAAGTGGCGCCC
>JBBQMA010000118.1:0-7319 GCA_038328415.1 Chitinophagales bacterium
ATAACATAAGGTTTGGTTAAAAGTGAATAGATGGACGAATATCGCAAATAGTTGGAAGTATTGCCTGCTATTTTCATAAAAAATAAGGCTATTATCCATTTTAAATTTGGCAAATGACGCTTTCTGCTAAAATTATCTTTCAGTCGTAAAGCTGAAATGATTCATTCCATCCTTTGGAATCTGACCAGCCCTCGAGGACTTCCTTACCTTTACGGCATGAGTGATATCAGCATTTTTAAGACAACTCCCGAGTTGGATCAGGAAGTAAAAGCTATCCAGTGCGATCCGGAAGCCTTTCGCCAGGTGGTGGAAAGTCGTCGCAGTGTCCGAGTATACACGGAAGAACCCATTCCCGAGGAAATCATGCGTGAATGTTTGCGACTGGCCCTGTTAGCTCCCAATTCATCTAATCTCCAATCCTGGCAATTTTTCTGGGTCCGCAATCCGGAGAAAAAGGCGGCACTTGTTCGGTATTGTCTCTCCCAGCCGGCTGCAACTACTGCTCAGGAACTTATCGTCGCTGTGGCCAGACCGGATTTTTGGCGCATGAACCGCAAACGCATGCTCGACGTCATCGCCAAAAAAGACCCCGAAAAAGTAACGGCTATAAAGGACTATTATCAGCGTATCGTTCCGCTTGCCTACAATCAGGGGCCACTTGGGATTTTTGGTCTTGCCAAGCGACTAATCCTCTCCTTTCGCGCGATGCGTGGACCCACTCCCCGGGGGCCGGTGTCCCATGCGGATATGCGCGTGTGGTCGCAAAAAACGACTGCACTAGCTTGCGAGAATCTTATGCTCGCCCTTAGGGCCAATGACTTTGATTCCTGCCCTATGGAAGGGTTGGATCCGGTGCGCATTCGCAAAATGCTTGGATTGAAACGCCCGGCCGAAGTGTGCATGGTCATCAGTGCCGGCAAACGCGCGCCAAATGGCGTGTATGGCAGTCGTATTCGTTTTGATCAGTCCGATTTTATCAAAGAAATTTAAGTGTGATTTTATTATTATAACTTATTAATTGTCAAATATATAAGGCAATTATCGTTGTCCTCGGTACTGGTTTTGGATAACTATTTTTTCGAGGGTTGCAGCATTCCTGCGACGATGTGGATATAGTAGGGTAAGGATCCTTGACTTTATTTTCGTTTAACAATCAATTTCAATTTTTACTTATGCGTATACTCACCTTATTCCTCATCCTGCTTGGCTTAACATTCGGAAGCTGCCGAAAAGATAGCGATGATATCACAGGCGGTCCCGACCCCGTAATTTTTGTTCAAAGCACGATTTACGGTGTCATCAAAGGCAGCAACAACAAGGGCCTGGCCGGTGTCACTGTACGGAATGGCCAGCAAGTCCGCACTACGGATGATAACGGCTTTTTTATGTTCAATACGGCTCCGTCCAATGCTTCCGGGACCATTATTGAATGCACCTCTCCCGGCTACTTTGACCTTATCAAAACCGTTATCCCCATTGCCAACGGACGCACATCGATGGAGATCAAAATGAGCCCGCGTACCTTGAGCGGAAGTGTCAGCGCCGCTGCGGGTGGCACCGTAAATGTTGGCGCCGCTCAGGTTTTACTACCTGCTGGGGGCATAGTCGATGCCAATGGTCAGCCGTACACAGGTACGGTTAATCTATACGGCGTCTTTCTTGATCCGCAATCTGCCGATATGCAGCAGCGTATGCCGGGCAATCTGACCGCCATTCGTGAAAATGGCGGTGCTGCCGTCCTTGCCACGTATGGGATGATCGGCGTAGAACTGGAATCTCCCGCCGGCGCATCCCTCAACATTGCTCCTGGTTTTCAAGCAGAAATTCAGATCCCCCTAGCCGGTGATTTTCTCACTAAGGCACCTGCTTCTATTCCCCTATGGCATTTTGATAATCAACGTGGACGTTGGATCGAAGATGGGGAGGCCATCCTGACTGGCAATAAATACGTTGGAAAGGTGAGCCATTTTTCCTTCTGGAATTGCGATGTCCCTTTTGATGCCATCACGCTGAGTGGCTCGGTTGTAAACCCAGCCGGTGGTCCGATAGCCGGTGTTCAGGTACGCGCTACCGTTTTATCGGGTGGTGGATTTCCTGCCGGTTCAACAGCATCTGCCATCACCAATATCAAAGGACAGTTTGCCGGGAAAGTTCCTGCCTCAACTGTGTTACATCTCGAACTGCTTAATGCATGTGGCAATGTAGTAAGCAGTCAACAAATAGGCCCTTTCAATAGTGACCAGAATATAGGTGCCATTACTCTAGACCTGAGTAGCGGTTCGATTGAAGTAAAAGCAACCATCGTGGATTGCACCGATAATCCGGTTGGCGAAGGCTACCTCAAAGTAGAAATTGGGAACCAATTGATGTTTCTTCCCACTAATCCGGATGGCACCGTTGATACAGAGCTACTTACCTGTGGCCAAACTTCCCTGACGGCTACGCCATATGATATCATAAACATCAAACAAGGTGTAGCAGAGACACATGACATCACCGGACTCAGCTCCCTGGATCTTGGAAGCATCGAAGCTTGTGACGAGCTGGCCGAGTATATCCAGTATACCCTAGATGGCATTGATGGCCTTATTATTGCTCCCGGAGGCGGCATCCAACAATCCAATATCTATGTGAATGGATCCGGACCGGATAGCGTATGGGTTGAACTTGGTCTACCTCAAATTGCACCGGGTAACTCTACAGTGCCGACATATATTGGCGCTAGTACTTACAATCAGGTGTCCGGTCAGTTTGCATATGGTGGCTGCCAATCATGCAGCAGCATGACAGTCACGATAACTGAACTGGGTAATGTAGGCGAACTCATGCGTGGAACCTTTACCGGTACTGTGAATGAATTTAATGATCCCCAGGCTCCGATGCTAACACTCAACGGAACTTTTAAAGTGATACGCGATTATTAACGCAGTATATCCCGGCAGCAAAAATAGTGCTGCCGGGATATCTTTATAAAGGACATGAACGAAGGCACACTCATTCAAGGTTGCATCCAAAAAGACCGCTCCGCTCAATTTGAGTTGGTGCGGACGTTCAGTCCCCGGCTGTTGACGGTGTGTCGCCGGTTTGTTCCTGCCGGCTTGGATCCAAAAGATACCCTCCAGGATGCATTCATTCAGATTTTTACCCAACTTGAACGCTTCGATCCAAATCGGGGTGAACTCTGGCCCTGGATGAAAAAAATCACTATCCATGCCGCCCTCAAAAAACATCGCCTCATCAGCAAATGGCATTTGAACGGCACCGTTTTAAGCGATGTGAATGAACCCATTGCTGCAATCAAAAATGCGCTTCACAACCTGGATGCCGAACAAATACTAGCCCTGATTGCGCAACTTCCTACCGGGCAACGGGAAGTTTTTAATTTAGTGGCCATCGAAGGATATAGCCACGAAGAATGTGCCGTACTCCTGGGCATGGCATCAGGTACCTCACGCGCCTATCTTGCCCGAGCCCGAATGACTTTGAAAGAACGTTTACTGACCATCCAAACTTTGGCCCTATGAACCAGGAACCCTTTGACTCATCCTGGCGCGACCGGCTGGACCAGCATGAAACGCCGATCAATACCGATCTCTTCTGGACCGGCCTGGAACCACATCTGCCTAAGCCTGAAAAAAAACGTCGTTTCGGATTGATCTGGTGGCCCCTGGCTTTTGGCTTCCTTGTGGCAATAGGCTATTATACTATGAACCCCGCGACCAAAACGGACTCAGTAGATGCCTTGCCCGAAAGTCGCCTTTCTCCATCCAAACCAAAGCAACCAGAAGCATCCATGGCCATAGTGCCTGATCAACTTAATACTAATTTATCTCCTCAACCAGCCGAACAAAGTGATTCCGGGACGTCTCCATCGGAGTCAACCGCTTCATCATCCGCAATGGTGCTCACTAAAAATAGTGTTCCTGCTGCGTCTGCTAACCTAGAAACGATACCGCCTGGCGATCAGGGAGCTCGAAAAGGAAATAACACCATTACTCCAGCATCTATTGGCCCATTGGCGATATCGCCACCTAAAGGACATGAGGTTGCAGATCAACCCGTCGAAGGAAAAGTCTCCAATGAAGCCAGAAATTTAAATGTGGGCAATAAGAATGATGTGCATGCGACAAGGCAGCAACTGCTCATGCAGCCAGCTTCCATTGGTCGGTTGACACTTGGGGAATTGGTTGTAGCGTCAGCTTTCCGGCTGCCCTCCGTCCCTTCCCAACCCGTTATCCCTGATATGCCGTCGTCTCCTAAAAAGAAACATCAGGCATGGTCTGTTGATTTCCAAACCGGTCCTGGCATTTCTAGCCAAGGCTACAAGGATGTAACTGAATTGGCGACTACATTAATCAGCAACCGAAAGGCTACAGAATCACCTTTGGAGTCATGGTCCACAGCGATGCATGGCCGATGGACCTCCAAATCAGGTGCATTTATGCAAGTGGGTGTTGCCCATACTCGGATGAATTCCCGCCTGGATTGGAATAACAAAGCTGAGACAAATCGTTGGGGGCTTGCGAACGGATTTATCCTGGAAGCGAATGGCACCATGACACCATGGGAAGATTCTGCCTGGATAGTCTATAATGAGGTCCGCGAGGTACGACATTACAATCGCATCGATATCCTGGATATTCCGATGGCAGTTGGTTATCAATGGGATATGAACGAATGGTGCCTGGATGGCGCACTCGGTATACTGTTGAATCTTTCTCAATCGGCAAAGGGTCGTAGTCTGGGATTAGATGGATTGCCGGCCTATTGGGCAAGTACACCTTCCCTAACTTATGCAAAACGTTTGGATCTGGGTTATCTCGCCCAGGCCCGACTTACATGGAAGCCATCTGGTTCATGGGGTGTTTTTGTCCAGCCGCTGATTCAATTCCGGCCATCCGGTCATGTCGACAATGATGAAACGGGTTATAACATTCGGTCCTGGTCGGGATTCCTCCAGTTTGGAACGGCTTATTCGTTTTGATCGGCAGGACGATCTAAATCGTAGAAAGGATATCCCTTTTTTGGCGATTTAGAATGAATGCCCCCATTATTGGGAGCTCCTCATTTGAAGATCCTTTTCTACGATGCCAATGATGGCAGGCCAATATTCATCCTTATCCTTTGTCAATACATCAATGGTGCGCTGACTGGGTTGTAATTTTTTAAAGGCAATACGCGCGGGAGGTTCATTCAAATCAAGTACAACGTGACGTTCACGAACGAAATTGATCGTTTTATTTTCCAAATAAAAATTGATTTCCCGTGCACCACAGTTTTCAGGACGCTGGTTCCATTCCCGATGACGGATATATTTCAAATCACCATCAGCGAAATAATATTCAAGATATAATTCCAGTGCAGGCCTAGTGATCCTTGTAATAATATTGCTCAACCGATTATTCAAAATAGTATAAGCAATCGAGTCATTTTCTGAATAGATCGTAGGATACAGGACATAACGTTGGGTGGAATCTGTGGCATATGAAATTGCGTAAGCGACAAGGGTATCAGTCAATTTTCGCTTGACTGTATCCTTTTCCATCCAGTCTGGAATCGGGAGGTCAGGCTCTTCGACCTCTCCCCACTCATTTAGCTTTGCGGTACTGATGACCTCCGCTTTTGGTGTTTCCTTACAGGCAGGAAAACAAAGCAGGACCATGAAGAGCAGTAAAAATCCTTTTAGTATCATCTTCAACACGTTCATTTTCCCAAAAGGGCATTTTTGGATTGTGCATCTTCCATAATCATAGAAGTCGCATGGTCAGGAATACGCAAAAATCGAATTTTTGTTGCACATGTTTGACTGCTTTTAAAGGATTTATCCGGGTCAAAAGCAATGAAGGACTTACTGCCGTTCAAATGTAAGATAGTCGATATGGCCATCTCCTCCGCTCACGTGTTGTAGCCGGATTCGGCTGTTGCTTTGTTCGATGACATGCCAATCTTCATTGAGATCGGACAGCGGACTATTCGTAAAGGTCACTATTAATTTTGGTGTGCTTTCATCCGTGCCCTGGAGCCAAATACCCGTTGATGGCACACCGCTCACAAGCACTTCAACGATATCATTGGCCTGAAAATCGAAGGTATAACCTGCAAAAAGACTCGTTTCTTCATGATCCCGATCCCAATAATAAGTGATTGTCCAATTACCCTCCACAATAGGCATCATTGTATTAGTATCCTTCGACTTGGAACAAGCCCCAAGAGCCATTAACAACAGGAAACTTAATGAAGTGGGAAAAAACATTTTACCTTTCATGATCGTGCATTTTAATGAATGAAGCTGCAAGGTAACCGTGTGCCTTACCGCTATGCAATTATTTAGCCTTCAATCGGAAATGTGACCGGTTGAAACCGAAAGTGGGCGTTATGAGCCCAACATTTCAAACAGAATTTTAGTACATTTGGCCGATGAATATGCGCTTCGTTTATATTGGCATCGGTACAATCTACCTTTTTTGGTTGGTTTATTTGTTTATCCATTTTCGATCCTTACCGGAAACCATTCCTGTTCATTTCAATGCGCTTGGAGAAGTGGATGGCTGGGGTTCCCGGGCCACCATTTGGTTTTTACCGGGCATCGGATTATTTACCACACTCCTCGTATTGTTTGTACCGCAATACACAAAAAACATGATTAATTATCCGGTCAAAATCACGGAGGAAAACCGCGAAAAACAGTACCAACTTGTCCTGCACTTTATGATTGGTCTTACCTTTTTAATCCTGGGTTTATTTATTTATATTAATTGGATAACAATTCAAATAGCCTTATCCGGCGATGCCATTGTCCGATCAGGCATCGGAGTCTGGATCTTTGTCGGATTGATTTTTACGTGGATCGCCTGGTATATTGCCCGGTCGCATCGGTTGAAATAAAAACAATCTTTTTCCGGTTATTACCTGCGCCACGGATACAGCGCATCTGCTATTTTCCGATCATTGCTCAGACGAGGCACTTTATTCTGTCCGCCCAACTTGCCTTCGCTTTTCATATACTCCCGAAAGGCATCCTGCTTCAATGGGGTAAGCACAAGGGGCCTCAATATTTGGCCCTTTATGAGATCTTCATAATAGATGTTTTGCCCCACCATCGCTTTGTCCAGCGCCAGGGACAGCGTCTTCAAATCATCTGGTTGGGTAGCAAATTCCACAAACCATTCATGGTATGGCAGACCGCCTTCCGGAGGATTTACCTGCGGCGCCACTGTAAATTCTACGGTGCGAAGACCAAATTGGGCCGTCACTTCCTTCATTGCTGCTTCCACCTCTTTGCCGATGACATGCTCGCCAAAGGCAGAGATAAAATGTTT
>JBBQMA010000119.1:0-7295 GCA_038328415.1 Chitinophagales bacterium
GATCAGCCTCCCGATCCCTGAAATCAAACGGAAGGGTGATCGCGAAAATAAAGGCGAAGCGGCTCAGAAGGAGCAGCCAGGGAATTGCTGGCGTCAATTTCGATTGCAATGTAGCCCAGGGGAGTACAACCGTTACCCAAGTCCAAGTCAGACTAATAAGGAAGATCTTTAGTAAAGGAACATTTCGTAAACGCCGATTTGAAAAGAGTACTGGTAAAGAGTAGATTATGGGTATCATCCCACCTGCTAGGATATACCACCTGAGAGTAGCTGATAATGGAATGAGGAAACCCAAAACAGCTATCGCACTGACAATTGCAGTGAAACACCACACTTGAGGAAGCGAAATGTGGCCAAATGTCCCTGGAAAAGAAGCGGGTTTGCGAAATCGCAGAAATGAATAAGCACTTAAGGTGCCCAAAAAAACTACACATGCAAGTGCATCAAGTACAGGAGGGACTTCCAATGTAATCAAAGTAGCCCAAAAAAGAGCAAGTGCGCCAAGCGCAATCCACAAGTGACTTAACGCTAGAAAGTCTATGAAAGAAATGATTCCTTCACCGAATCGGATAGATTTAGAAGTATTTGAAATTGTGTTGGTTTTCAATGCGTTGCACAGCGAACAAAAGAAGTTTGACCAGGTTTGTCACATCGTCACGATGCACCATTTCCACCGTAGTGTGCATATACCGTAAGGGCAAAGAAACTAATGCGGCAGGTACACCGCCATTCGAATAGGCAAATGCATCAGTATCCGTCCCTGTTGACCGGGAAGAAGCCTCCCTCTGGAAAGGTATTTTTTCCTGTTCAGCAGTTTCGATGATCAGGTCGCGCAGCTTATTGTGGACAGCCGGCGCATAGGCTATACTCGGCCCATCACCACATTTGATTTCACCATTCACACTTTTGTTGATCAATGGTGTGAACGTGTCGTGGGTAACATCGGTGACAATTGCCACATCAGGCTGAATCGTGCGGGCGATCATTTCTGCACCGCGAAGTCCCACTTCTTCCTGTACTGCATTTACAAAATATAAGGAGTAAGGAAGCTTGATTTTTTGTTCTTTCAATAAACGCGCCACCTGAGCGATGCAAAATCCACCAATCCGATTGTCTAGGGCGCGACCAACAATGAAACGATCGTTCAAAGAGGTCAGATTGTCTTCAAATGTAATGACGCATCCAACGTGGATGTTCTTTTTCAAGACTTCCTCTTTATTTTTTGCACCAATATCAACGAAAATATTTTCGAGGGAAGGGGCAAGATTACTGTCTTTCCCTTTACGCAGGTGTATAGCCGGCCATCCAAAAACGCCATTGACTAATCCGTCTTTTGTGTGGATTAGTACCCGTTTTGAAGGCGCTATCTGATGATCGGAGCCTCCGTTTCGTACAACATTTATGAACCCATCATCCGTGATGTAATTGACATACCAAGATATTTCATCCGCATGCGCCTCAATAACAACACGATATGTTGCACCCGGATTAATGATGCCGTAGGCGGTGCCGTAATTGTCTAAAGCCCAGTCATCTACATAACTTTTCATGTAATCCAACCAAATCTTTTGGCCTGATGATTCATAACCGGTAGGAGAATGGTTATTCAGGTATTGATTGAGAAACTTTTCAGATTCTTTGTAAAGTACTTTCATATCGGGTGCTCATTCAAAAAAGGGTTTACGAAATAAATACTGATATGTTCCCCAATAGGATATTTGAACTAAATGTTTGTGTTTTTACGATGTTCAGACCATGCCTGCGGGTCTTTGTACCAAGTATGCATGAGATCAAATTCGTCCCGGCTAATGGAACCTTCGTTCTGGGCAACTTCTAAAACGGAGGCAAAATCTGTAATCGTACGTAAAGGTACATTTGCAGCGGAAAATTGTTGTTCCGATTGAGGGAGACCATAGGAAAACAAGGCCAAAACCGCCAGTGGTACCATGCCGGCATCTTGTAAAGCCTTGACAGCAAGAAGCGAGCTGCCCCCCGTGCTGATCAGATCTTCAACAACCAAAAGTCGGCAGCCAGGACGAATCTCTCCTTCGATCTGATTGCCTTTGCCATGGCCTTTGGGCTGACTTCGGACATAGAGAAACGGGAGGTTCAATCGGTCAGCTAAAAGTGTTCCATGTGGTATTCCTGCCGTAGCAACACCAGCTATACCCTGAATGTCATGGAACTCTTCAGAAAGTAATTTTAATCCCGCTACAGCTTGATTCCGCAGATCAGGATAGGACAATAGTAGTCGATTATCACAGTATACCGGTGATAAGAGTCCCGAAGCCCAAGTGAATGGTTTCTGCGGACTAAGACGAATTGCTTTAATTTGCAGTAGTGAAGCAGCAAGCTGCATGGAATAGTCTGTTTCGGTCATTTTATCAAAAAAAACGCTAAATGTACAAAATTTACCACAATGAGCATCTCCTGGTCTTTGCGGACTCCTTGCCTGAACAAGCGGATCAGTGGTCACTTGTGAGCCGGTACAGAGGTAAAGTAAAAGCACTTTTTACATATATTGACCTGCTTGAAAAGCGAACGGAAAGACAGAATATATGGATTGTAACTGAACGTATCGATCATTTATGGGCCGATTTTCAGTCTTTGCTTACACCTGTTATGGCTGCTGGTGGCCTGGTGATCCAACCAGATGGAACCTGGCTGTTTATTCAACGGAAGGGATACCTAGACCTACCCAAAGGGAAGGTAGACCCCGGCGAAAACCTCCAAGATGCAGCGCTTCGCGAAGTAATGGAAGAAACAGGCATTGAAGCAGCAATAAATGGCCCTGATGTGTGGACAACCTGGCATATTTATCGCGAAAAGAAAACAAGGTTCCTGAAAAAAACCTCCTGGTTCTTCATGAAGACGAATGATGCTTCAAAAGGCATCCCTCAGGCAGAAGAAGGCATCACAGCTATTTTCTGGATGACTCCTGAAGCCTATTTGGCATCGAATGAATCAAAATACAGAAATCTGACTGACATGCTTCTGGAACTAAGGGCGACCTACCTGCCTCTTTAAAAAAAGTCAGCTATTTCTGCACCAAAGGCTGGCCGGATCTGGTCCAGGCCATAACGCCGCCATTGAGATTATAGATTTCTTTAAATCCCATAGCACTCATTTGGCGCATAGCCTGGCCACTACGGTTTCCAGACCTGCAGTAAATCAGAACAGGCTTGTTTTTGTCCAAACCAGTGAGTCCGGATGTAAAGTTGGAAGAAGTGAAATCAATTTCTAAAGCTCCGGAGATGATGCCTTCCGCCGTTTCGCCCGGTGTACGTACATCAAGAATCTGGCGATCCGGCTTTTCGCCCATGAGTTGAAGGAACGTGGTAACATCAATATTCTGGGCAATTGGTCCCGAGGCCTGCGCGTCAACTGTTGCGGCTGATTGGGAACCAGAGGGTTGTGACTCACAAGCGAATGCAGATAAAAGCGTGAGAAGAATAAAAAGTGACTTCATGTAACTGACCATTTGAATTAATTTTATGCAAATGTAAAAGCCCAAATTGCTCTGGCTTGTAACAGAGGTCACAATGCGTTTATGAGTATGGAAATCCTTAAAGCCTTTTCTAACATTGAGCCATGGTGAAAAGAGCAAAACTTGGATTGTCCATAATGATGGCGCCGACGGCTAGCGTATGAGCGAACTGCTAACCAAAACATCACCCTTATAAAGCTGAGACGAACCATCTATAAATTCAATTTCCGCTGAATAAACGTATACCTCCTGGCCCACAAACCGTCCTCGGAACGTTCCATCCCAGCCTTGGGTGTGATCATTCGGCAAGATGTCGTCTTTACGATAAATCGCATTTCCCCAACGGTCAAATACCTGGATGGACTTAACACGAAGTACTTCAGGACCACCATGGACGTAAAACAGATCATTCAACCCGTCTCCGTTTGGCGAGAAAGCAGTAGGGATATAAACGCGATGAGGCAAGGTTACCCTAATGGTTACGTCATCACTTGCCTGGCAGCCATTTATATCTGTTGCTGTCAGGTTATAGGTTACATCCTGGGAAGCAGTAAACGTAAATCCGATGCACGAGGAGCAGCCATTCGGGTGGACCGGGTCCCAGATGAGGCCGGTAAGCGAAGTGGACCCGGGAAAAAGTGTGGCCTGTATCGCGACAGATGTGCCGGCTATGACATTCCAGTCAGGTCCAAGATCAAGGGTGAATCCATTTCCAGCTTGTAAGGTTAAGGTGGTATCTCTCGCGCATCCAATACCATCTATGACCTGCAAGGTGAACGTTCCGGATGTCAGGGCATCAAACAAAGGAGCCGTTTGAGGAATACCTCCATTTAGACTATAAAGGTAAGGTGGTGTACCCCCTGTCACCTGGATGGCCTCTAAGAACCCATCTATTATACCTGGGCAAGAAGCCCCTTTTCCATCCACTTGCAAACCAAAGATCAGGTCATTACTACCGGTTACAACAACGGTGTCAGTAGATGAACACCCGGATTGGAGATCCAGCACAGTTAATGCGAACACGCCCGGTGAGTTACTGACAGGGTTGGACAAATTCATGCCCTGTAAACCTGGCCCAATCCAGGAAGAGGTGTGTGAAGATGGGGGTGTTTGAACCGGACCTAATGTGACCAATGGACTCAGGCAAGAGATCGACTGATCCGGGCCTGCATCAGCCAAAGGATTAGTAATGATTTGTACACTGATATCAGTAGAAACATTTACACACGGTGACAGTGCAGAAAGACCATATTGAAAAACATAGCTCCCGGGCAATAAGGACTGGATAGCTAACGTGCCTGCGTTAGCATTAAATGCGACACCTGGTAAGGAAGGACCGGTTAAAAAAGTCCACGATCCACCCGGATCTGCGCCGCTAAGAAGGTTTGATAGTCCTTGTTGTTGAACTGCACCTGCGCAGAATGCCACTTGGGGCAGTGCCAATCCGGCTGATGGTTGATCGGAAAGTGTAATCGTACTTGGAGCTGTATCAGGACAACCAAACGGCGGAGTTGTAAGTAATGTATAAGTCAATGTGTAGGCACCGGCATCCTTCCCTAGGACAGTGAGCATGCTACCATTTAGGATCGCAAGATTGATTCCGGGAGGTGTATTCGTGAGTGACCAGCTTCCCGGCGCAGCTTGTATAATCAGCGAGGTTAAATCTATCGAGGTCAAACTGTTACAATAATTATCTGCCGAAAGGATGTCTAGATCCGGGCACAGGCAGTTTTTCACAAGGACATTTACCTGATACGTAGCTTCATTACAAGGCGCAGTGGCGGAGTTTGTTGAGTAGCTAAAGGCATATAATCCAGGAGCAACTCCTGTGAAATCAAGCATGGGAAAGGTGCCGGCAGCACCGGAATTTGCAATATCCAACCAAGTGCCAGTAGCATCACCACTTGTGACGAAGTTGTTAAAATTCAACGTTGTCGGATCCTGGCCACTGGTGTTGCTATTGCAAACGGACAACTGGCTTTGGAGCACTGCAAACGGGGCCGGCAATAGATTAAGCGTCGCTTCAGCAAATAACGGACATCCCGTCGGCGGTAATGTGGCTAAGGTGAACCGAATGGTATACGCACCAGCATCTCGATTAAGCGGTTGAAATATCGTGCCGGCAAGAGTGGCCGGATTGCTTCCGGATGGGACTCCAGCCAGCGACCATGAGCCTGATTCCACAGTCACAAGCAATGCATTTAGATCAAACGGTCCACCATCATTGCAAAGCGAAGGTGGTGGATTGAAGGCAAGACTGGGACAACTGCAATCCTCAACGACAACCTGGAGCGAATAAGTGGATTCCTGACATGGTGCATTAGCGGAATTTGTAATGTATTGGAACGTATATGAACCGGGCACAACACCTACAAAATTTAATGCAGTGAAGGGACCACTGGCGTTGACACTGTTTAAATTGACCCACTGGCCTCCGGCATCACCACCCGTTATAAGGGCATAGAGGTCAAGTATGTGGGGATAGCTTCCAGACCCTGATTGATTGCAGACCTGCACAGAAACAGGAATCGTGGCAAAAGGGGATGAATAAAGGTTAAGGACAGCCGTGTTGGTAGAAGGACAACCAGCAGGAGGGGGTATTGACAGGGAGAACTGTAGGGTGTAAAGACCAGGGTCTCTGCCCGCACTCAAAAAGGACGATGAGCTTAGCGTTGCTGGATTGGAACCGGGAGGACCGGATAGGATTTGCCATGTTCCCAATTCTGTTGTGATCTTAAGTGTGTTGAGATCAAAGGAATTACCATTGTTGCACCAATCCGTTGAAGGGACAAGGGCAACGCTTGGACATTGGCAATCTTCTACAATAATCTGGATGAAATCCTGATACTCCTGACAAGCACCCTGCGCTGATAAGGTAGTGTATTGAAAAGTGTAAATGCCGGGGGAAATCCCATTGAAGTCCAGAACAGGAAAGTTGCCCGTTGCGCCGCTGTTGTCATAATCAAACCATATACCACTTGCGTCACCACCAATGATCAGACCATTGAAATCGAACAGGGTGGATTGACCACCTGCTTCACTATTGCAAACCGTGCCTGCAGGCTCCAGGTCCGCATAAGGTGGCTCTAGGACATCGATCAATATGCTGTCTTTGCCCGTGCAGCCGTTGGCGTCTGAGAATGTATAGATGACCTGATGGGTGCCGAGACCAAGGACACTGGGGAAAACATAACCCAGCGAATTGGCCACACCACTCCAAAGACCTTTCATTGGGTCTGCTTCAAGCTGCACCGTGTTTTGGTCCAAACAGAGCGGCCCGGGATCCAGGATCACCGGTTCGGGGTCTTCGAAGATGTCAAAAATCACCAATTCGGAGCTTTCACAACCGTAAACGCTGGTGTATTGATAAGTTGCAATAAATGTTCCCGATCCGAGGAGATCAGGGTAAATCGTTCCTGTGGGGTCGATGTCACCCGTCCAGGTTCCGCCAGGTGGACTTACTTGTATGACAAAGGGTGGCGATGATTCGCACAGCGGGTCAACGGGTGTAATCGAAATTGGTTCCGGGTCAAAAAACTCAACAGGAATCGAATCAATTCCGGGGCACCCTTCTGCGGTAACCGTACTAAGTGTCAGGTAATGAATGCCTTGCGAGAAATTGGCTGGGACAATCTCGCCTATAGCATTGGCAATGCCGCCCCACGTGCCATTTTGTGGAATACCCATGGCGAGGAACGTATTCACGTCATTTGTGCAAAGCGGACCGATGGGGAAAATAGTAATATCAGGTCCGGGCAATATGAGCACATCCAGACTGTCGACATCTTCACATATTCCGTCACTTACG
>JBBQMA010000120.1:0-7195 GCA_038328415.1 Chitinophagales bacterium
CACCCCCACACCACCACACCCCGGGCGGGCGGCAACCAAATGTTATTTGGCTATCTATTTTTCACCACTTTAATGTTCTGGAGTACGGTGTCGTACTCCTGTTCAACGCCCACAGGCTATATCCAAGTAGGTTCTGGAGCGAGTCCTGCCGTCAATTCGCTTTCTGATTTGTATTCCAGTGGTGCAGTCATTTTTGGAACAAATTTCCATGTTATTGATGCGTTTGTTATCGACATTCCGGTTTCCTTCTACAATTGTGACTTTATCGTTAATGGAAATGGCGGTATCTATATTTGGCCAGTGTCGTCAAAATTTGTCTATTGTGAATTTAGTTCCTGCGATGCCGAGATGTGGCAAGGAATAACGCTCTTTCCAGCAACCTCAATAATATTTGACTGTACCACCATAAAGGATGCAGAGTACGGCATCAAATTAGATTACAATAATCGATTGGCGATAGGCTTTTCCCATTTCATTGATAATTACATCGGAATTTATGCTCCTCCTTTACCAGGCAATTCCGTTCTGGTAAGATACATACACGGCAATACCTTCGAAACAGTGGGAGGGCTCAAGGATCCGGGAAATGAAGGCATGAACACAACATCTGATAATAGAGGTTATGCTGGAATTAAAGTGCATGACCTGGGATATCTTTCTTTAGGTACCGTATATGGCAAGACTACAACTTGCTTCGCGGTAGAGCTTGATCCTGAAGATGTCATTAATCATTTTGAAGATCTGCATAGCGGTATTATTGCATACAATACATCGTTGGAAATTGAACGCACAACATTCAAAGAGGTTATGCATTCTGCCTATAATGGTATTAATCTACTTAAGGAGCATGATGATTGTATTTATGCCGATGGTTCTGGAGGTCTATTTGGCTTGAAACAACTTGGACTTGGTACAAGTGTACTTACAATGGATAATTGTCAAACCGGAATCCAAACGAACGGATTGAGCAATATCCTGATCCGGGAAAATAAGTTGACAACCCCGAAAATTGGCTTTGTATTTTCAAACGGATTGGTTGGTTCAACTTCAGTTCATAATAACACTATCCATGCCGGTGGCTTAGGGATCTTAGCCAATGACAATCTTAATGCCGGGCAGATGAATTTGAGCCAAATGTCTATTAAATTGAAAAATTGGCCTAACATCATCCAACCCCGATCAGGATTATGGTTAGAGAACGGCCCGGCTAATAATTTTAATTTTTCAGATAATGTAATTGAAGTTGAAGATAACGAGGTAATTAACAATAGAGGCATATTAGCGTTTACCACATTTGGATTTACTATCCAGGATGTAACGATAGAGCAGCTTGCGGAACACGCCAGTTTTATTGGAATGGGGTTTCTCAATTCTAATGCAGGTACGGTGCATGCCAATCTTATCGAAGGCTATTATGATGACGGTTGGGATACGGGAAGTAGAGGCATTAATGTGCAGCAAAGCTGGGGAACGGAATATTCCTGCAACAGTATCGATAACACAGGTATGGGTTTGTTTATGAACTTTTCTTGTGATTATTCACCCTTAGTAAACAATTATTTCCACGACCACGAAACTGGATTATATTACAATTACGGTGCTACTAATGCTCCACGGCAGATTAATGTGGCCAACCAATTTGAAGGCACGACCTATACCCATGCGGCCAGGTATGATGAATCAAATATATTTTTGGCGTTTGCCAGCGGATTTGATGTGCATGATGATGCCATGCCCTGGTTTCCGGATCCTTTACAACAAGGAGGACCGTGGTTCAGAACGGATATATATTTAGATGAACCTGAAATTTTATGTAATGACCTTGGCAATTTGGTGCCCGAGCATGATGATAGCTATTTGTTGGCTGTAATCGATACGGAGGAGTATCCTGAAGTGGATTTCAAGGCAGGTCGCCAGTTTGCAGCACAATGGAGTCTTTATGGAGCCCTCATTCAAGGATCAATTACCACTACCGACGTGGGTGTTGAGGACTGGTTTAGCGATCAGGAGACATTACCACTTGGTGAACTTTATGCCATATCCCTTCAAGCACAGGCACCTTTATCGTCATTTACCATATTGCGTTCTGACATCAATGACAATATTGATGACAAGGAAGCCATGACCCTAGAATATATTCGTAAACAAAGCGAATATATTGACATGCCGGATTCACTTTGGACGCCCATTGATGATTCGCTCGATATTTTCCTCGGTCTTATTAACATTATTGTGGAGGATGGCATTGAACTCCGACATCTTGCCGATAGTATTGAAACGGCATTTATTGATACGCTTCTGAATCATTTAAGTGGTATCACTTGTACAAGTATTTTAGACTCGAATATTCAGAAGGTGTTATTTGTGCAATTAAATTCCATCAATAAACACAAAGATACACTGACCACGAATCAGCGAAATAACCTCCTGGGCATTGCAGATCAATGTGCATTTGAAGGAGGACCCGGTGTAGCTATGGCACGAACATTATTAATGTCTTATGGCGATGAAGATGAATGGAACAGTTTTAGTGCTTGTACCTTACCATCACATTTTACAAGTAATGACCATTCCCAATTAAGTAACATGGATTTGATACTAAGTCCCAATCCATTTACAAACCAACTTTATGTACAGTCCGATAGTACGCTAATAGTTAGCGCCAAATTATACACTTCCGCTGGAGTAACTATGGCATCAGCAACCTGGCAGGCTAACCACCGTCAAATGATGGACTTGCCAGAAGTTGCAAATGGAGTTTATTTGTTGGAGGTTACCGACTCAGATGGAAATAGTGTCATAAAGAAAATTATTCGCCAATAACTCTTGATGAAGCTACGATTTATTCTTTATTTGGGGGCATGCCTGATGTGTATCCATAATTGTTACGGACAGAAATATTATCATGTCTGGACCTATGGATATACAGTTGGCATGCCCACTTATCCTAATTTGCGCTGCGTTATGGATTTCAACAAAGACCCTGTTGAAACCTATCCGGATAGTATACTTATTAATTTAGGGGCAACCAATGCGGCGATTTGTGATTCCAATGGCCAATTAATATTATATACCAATGGTCATTTTATTGCGGACGGTAATCATCAGGTCATTAAAAATGGAGAAGGTTTAAATCCTAATAAATATTTAAATCCTAATTATAAAAACTATGATTGCCCTGGGTGTCATACATTCATTCCATTTGAACATGAAAAGTCCACATTATTCCATATTGGACTTGACGATCATTTGGGATTTCCTTTTAATTTGCGTTATTTATATAGGTCTGATATAATACAGGATAGCAGTGGAAATGGATATGGATATGAAGTTATTAATAAGAATACGGTGATAGCTGATGGTGCTTTTGAATTATATAATCTGGTTAAACATGGGAATGGAACTTCATATTGGCTCATACAGCCGATTTTGCAGAAGGATTCGTTTAATATCTATTTTGTAGATGCTGACAACGTGTATTTGCACCATCAGCAACGAATAGGACCTCAATATAAGGATGGAAATACTTGTTATGCACCTGCTTTAAATTCCATATCCCCGGATGGTACTAAATATGTTCGGTTCAACAATAAATGCGGACTATGGCTTTATTCACTCGACCGATGTACAGGATTATTATCTCAGCCCCGTGAAATACCACTTCCGATTAAACCAATACAACCAGGTGCGAGTACTCAGTTTTCTCCCAATTCAAGGTATTTATATTACAATAGTTCAACCGTTGTCTATCAGGTGGATACAGAAGCGGAATTTTTAACCTCAGATACAGTAGCAGTCTACGATGGGTTTGTTGACAAACTTCCAACCTACTTTCTAATGATGAGTTTAATGCCTGATGGCCGAATCTATATGACGAGTACAAATAGTGTACTTTCCCTGCATACTATTAATTATCCCGATAGTGCAGGACTCGCCTGTCAAGTTAATCAACATAGTTATCCGTTAGCTGGCTTGATTGCATGGGGCATAAATCGTTATCCAAACGTTTGGCTGGGTCCAATGGAATGCGATACAACTTCAGCCATTACTCCTTTTCACCCGGAGCTACTTGGGGTAAGAGTGACACCCAATCCTGCCGGCACGGAGGCGCAGTTGATCATCGATGGGGCGGAGGGGCATCCAGACCCTTGGCCGGTTCGTATAGTTGATGTGCAGGGCAGGGAAGTTTACCGTGGCTTGTTCCCATCATGGTCATGGATTCACAGGGTAGATGTTAGCAATTGGGCGAGTGGTGTTTATTATTTCCAGGTAAGTGATGGCCACGCAGTGGTTGCTACTGGAAGTATGATAGTGGGAAGGTGATTGTATACATGTTAATGAATGAATTTATATACCATCTATTTGAAAATATTTGTGTAACTTATTCGCCAATAACTCTTGATGAAGCTACGATTTATTCTTTATTTGGGGGCATGCCTGATGTGTATCCATAATTGTTACGGACAGAAATATTTTCATGTTTGGCCTTACGGATATACAGTGGGTATGCCCACATATCCAAATCTACGCTGTGTCATGGACTTCAATGATGATCCGGTAAGTACATATGCGGATAATATTCTTATAAATTTAAGTGCAACAAATGCTTCCATTTGTGATTCCATTGGGGAATTAAAATTATATACAAATGGTCACTTTATCGCAGAGGGTACACACGCTGTAATCAAGAATGGCGAAGGATTAAATCCTAACAAATACCTCAATCCATCTTACCAGAACTATGACTGTCCAGGGTGTCACACTTTCATTCCATTTGAGCATGATCAAACTACCCTAATTCATATAGGGTTAGATGACCATTTAGGCTTTCCCGCAAATATGAGGTATCTTTACCGTTCGGATATTATACCGGATAGCAGTGGAATAGGATACGAAGTTTCTAAAAAGAATAGCATTATAGCCGATGGGGCATTTGAATTATACAATTTGGTCAAGCATGCTGATGGTGTAGCATATTGGCTTATCCAGCCCGTATTGCAAAAAGATTCCTTTAATATTTATTATGTAGATAAGGATACCATGTATTTGCACTATCAACAACGCATTGGTCCAATCTATCAAAGTGGAAATGAATGTTATGCGCGAGGAATCAATTCCATATCGCCGGATGGTACAAAGTATGTTCGATTTAATAACAAGTGTGGGTTGTGGCTTTATTCCTTGGATCGCTGTTCCGGTCTCCTATCCCAACCGCGTGAAATACCCCTACCCATTAAGCCCCTATATCCGGGAGCCAGTACCCAATTTTCACCCAATTCGCGCTATCTTTATTACAACAGTTCTACCGTTGTTTATCAAGTTGATACCGAAGCAGAATTTTTAACCTCGGATACTGTTGCTGTTTATGATGGTTATGTAGATATATTTCCCACGACTTTTTTTATGATGAGCTTGAAACCTGATGGGAAAATCTATATGACAAGCACAAATAGTGTAGTTTCATTGCATACTATAGAATACCCGGATAGCGCAGGGCTTGCCTGTCAAGTCAATCAACACAGTTATCCCTTAGCGGGTTTGATTGCCTGGGGTATCAACCGATACCCCAATGTATGGCTAGGTCCGTTAGCGTGTGATACAACATCAGTGGTTAAACTATTAGCGCCTAAGCTCACGGGTGTAAGGGTGATGCCAAATCCTGCCAGCTCAGAGGCTCAGCTAATAATTGATGGAGCTGAGGGGCATCCTAATCCCTGGCCATTGCGCATAGTAGATGTACAGGGCAAGGAAGTTTATCGAGGGGTATTCCCTTCTTGGTCATGGGTACATCGTATTGATGTCAGTACTTGGGCCCAGGGTATTTATTATTACCAGGTAAGTGATGGCCACGCAGTGGTTGCTACCGGAAGTATGATGGTGGGAAGGTGATTTTACGCGTTTTAACGAAGCGATTCGAGACACACATTAATGAATACTCTCTGGTTTTACTTCATTCTACGTTCTTCATTTCGGCCATAACACTAAGACCATGATTTTTCGATTGGCGAACGAGCAACGAACAACGCCTCTATCGGCCATGCTCAATGTCTGCATCATACAGCTTATAAGTTTGGTCGGTAAAAATCAACGAAACAACGCCAAACGAAACAACGTCCATCGCCTATCTTTGCCCACTACGAGGGCTTCATGATAAAACCAATCCGTTTCCTGCTTTTCCTGGGTATGGTCTCCTGCCTGTCCGCGATCCTTATGGTTGTGGTCCCTGAGGGAGGCTGGCGCATAGGGGCGATTACCATTTCATTTCCTACTTGGCAATCCTATCTGGAAGGTGGAGCCCATAAGCAAGGTGTGGCGTTGGCGAAATTTTATGACGTGTATACTAGTAAGGGAAATTCGGACAGTCTTGCCGCTGCGTTAACTTACCGGCAGCGCATGAAATATTTTCAGTTTCCTACTGATGATCCTTGTCTATACGAATTATTTTTTGCCCGCTTGACCGAGTTTTCATCATCAAAACGGGTTCGTATCCTGCATTTTGGGGACTCACAGATCGAAGGCTCCCGGATCAGCAGTGATCTAAATCGGGCATTTCAGCAGCGCTATGGCGGCGGCGGCCCCGGCTGGATACCCGTGGTAGATATTGTGCCATCCGGTGTGGTCAGGCAGGAAAACTCAGGAAATTGGCAACGGTTTTCTGTATTCGGTTATCCAAAATCAAAAGCCCATAGGCGATATGGGCTCATGGGGACATTTGCACGGTTTACCGATGAGATGGTGCAGGCACAGGCCTCTGCCATTGACAGTTTAACAGCCGATTCGGTTTATCTGAAAGCTCACTTGCCATCCCTGCAAAATGAGAAAAAACAAGCCTGGTTTTCAATAGCCCCATTCAGAAGAAATAGTGCAGGATTTAATCAGATAAAACTGGCATTTGGAAATTTTCGTGATACTTTAATTTACAGTATTACAGCAGGCGACAAACAACATGAAGCTGGGATAGTGCTTCCGGAGAAAGGACTTGTTGTGCGCGAATGGAATGTCTCTGGTGCTTCAGGAGCCATTCGTTTTGAGTGGGAGGCGAAAGACAGTCCCGATTTTTATGGTCTGGCACTCCAGCAGTCACAGGGTGTGTACGTGGATAATATAGCTATGCGCGGAAGTTCAGGTACGGAATTTCACAAAATGGATCTCGGACTCCTGAAGCAGCAGGTTGGGGAAGATGATGTGGCGATGA
>JBBQMA010000121.1:0-7178 GCA_038328415.1 Chitinophagales bacterium
CTTGATGAATCGATCGGCTCATTCTGCTACCTCATTTGGTGATTAGCTTTGAGTTGTAGGTTACAAACGCAATTTGGAAAAGCATGGGCCCAATTAATGTATTCGATCTCCTCGAAGAGAAAGAGTTGTAATCATTGAAGCTTCAAAATCCAGAAAAGCCTTCCAGCGCATATCGACGTAGGAAGCAGATCCGTACATTTTGGCGAGATCAAGAAAAAGTCGGTAATGTCCAGCTTCGGCAATCATAAACTTTCTATAAAATGAACGAAGTGGTACTTCTGGAATATGTAAGGAAAGGAGTCTGAAACGCTCACAACTTCGTGCTTCAATTAGCGCGCAAGTAAGTAATTTTTCAGTTAGTTGATCTGAAATGCTTCCACCTTTCTTTTGAAAAGCTATTATTTTATTGACGTATTCATCTTTACGCTGATGACCTAAGGTCAAATTCCTCTTCGCTAATTCTGTGAGAACGAGTCTGAAGTGGCCCCATTCTTCAGTGACGATAGGAGAAAGCTCCTCTACTAAAGTTTGTTTGTCTGGAAAACTCTGGATAAGAGAAATACATGCCGTAGCGGCTTTTAGTTCGCAATATGCATGGTCGGTAAGAATATCTTCGAGGCTAATCGCTGTTAAATCCACCCACCTCGGATCAGTTGGAAGTTGAAGACCTAGTACTGTTTTAAATGTAAACTTTTCCAATGACTTATGTATTATGTATGTACAAAGGTACTATTGACAAGGGAGAGTCTGAATGACTAGCCCTTCTTGAAAGGATGCAGCAAATTGGTTAGTTAAATCGTTACTGTAAAATCACTGTTTTGCTAAGAAGAAGTTGTTAAGTTATGAATGTGGATTCCAAGCGAATAGAGTTAATACCAGAGGTTTCTTTAACTCATTCAAACCATATTGCCATTTCTCAACTGCTGGGTGCCAGTTTTCCGGATTATCCTGGAGACAGGATTTTTTACCCCCAGCCACCGCATTTCAGATTATTACACTGGTACAATAACCAGCTTACTGGTCACCTAGCTGGAATAATTCGTGCAATTCGTGTAGGCGGACAACCATTCATCATCTATGGACTGGCTGATTTGTGCACTGACCTTGATTGGTCAGGAACCAGGATTGCAAGTTCACTGATTGCAAAGGTAGAATCAATAGCCTATGAAAATAGTATTCCTTTTTTAATGACTATGGCAACTTCACCAGATTTTTACGAAAAATCCGGCTTTCAACTCATGGATACCCGTTGCAAGTGGTTAGCATTCATGGATGGCAATAGTCTGGGACTTTTCCAACGGACCCCACCTTTGGGCCTAATGGTAAAATCTACAGGATCTCTATCATGGCCAATGGGAGATGTGGATTTGATGGGTTCATTGTTTTAACATTTGCACTATATTTGGCCGCCGTAAATCTAATCTTATGATGAAGACCCAAACATTTATTAAGGAAAATCAGGATCGTTTTTTGTCTGAATTACTTGATTTGCTTCGCATTCCATCAATAAGTGCAGATCCCGAATTCAAAAAAGATGTGAGTGCCACGGCTGAAGCGGTAGCTCTCCATCTAAAAAAGGCTGGTGTGCCAAAGGTGACTGTCTACCAAACTGATGGCCACCCAATTGTTTATGGCGAATATACCCTTGATAAAAAATTGCCTACAATATTAGTATACGGGCACTATGATGTACAGCCGCCTGATCCTTTAAATCTGTGGGAATCACCACCTTTCGAACCGGTTATCCGTGAGAGCAAGCGCCACCCGATGGGAGCCATCTATGCCAGAGGGTCCTGTGATGACAAAGGGCAGGTGTTCATGCATATCAAGGCTTTTGAAGCGATGATGAAGAGCAATGAACTTCCTTGCAATGTTAAATTTATGATTGAAGGGGAAGAAGAGGTTGGGTCAATCCATTTGGGTAAATTCTGCAAGGACAACAGGAAAATGTTGGACTGTGATGTGATCCTCATATCTGATACTTCCATACTTGATAATAAGACACCATCTATAACAACGGGTTTGCGTGGCCTCTCCTATCTGGAGGTAGAAGTTACGGGTCCTGATCGCGATCTACATTCTGGTGTTTATGGAGGGGCTGTAGCGAATCCAGTGAATGTGCTTTGTGACATGATTTCTTCGTTACATGATAAAAAACGAAGGATTACAGTTCCCGGATTTTACGATGATGTAGAAGATGTGAAGAGGGAAGAGCGAAAGGCGATGAATAAAGCGCCTTATAATGAAAAGCTCTATAAAAAGGAACTGAGTGTGAAGGAACTCCTTGGTGAGAGGGGATTTACCACTGTGGAGCGGACTAGCATTCGGCCTGCCCTTGATGTCAATGGCATCTGGGGAGGCTATATAGGAGAAGGTGCAAAGACAGTATTACCCTCCAAAGCTTCTGCTAAAATAAGCATGCGGCTAGTACCAAATCAGGATGCAAATAAAATTAGTAAGCAGTTTAAAAAGTATTTTGAACAAATGGCACCTCCTTCCGTCAAGGTAAAAGTCACACCTCATCATGGTGGGCAACCTGCAGTCACTCCTACAGATTCCCTAGAATATAAGGCAGCGGAATGGGCAATGACTCAAACCTTTGGAAAGACCCCTATTCCTCTGAGAAGTGGAGGCTCCATTCCCATCGTAGCCTTATTTGAAGATGTGCTGAAAGTAAAATCTGTACTGTTGGGTTTTGGCCTGAATAGCGATGCCATTCACTCGCCAAATGAACATTTTGGATTGTTTAACTTTTATAAGGGTGTTGAGACAATACCTTATTTTTATCACCGTTATGCTGAATTAAAAAGAACATGAAAATTTTAAAACCTGCCATGATGTTCCTGGTCGTTTTGACGGGAAGCTTATGGTCACCTTCAACCACGTTAATTGCTCAAAAAATGGATTCATTAAGCTACAGTCTTGGTGTTCTTGTAGGTAGTAACCTTCAAAGCCAGGGATTCGAAAAGATTGACCCTCATGCTTTATCTGAAGGTGTGGCGGCCGTCATAAACAATAGTACACCTAAGGTAGATGTGGCCACCGCTAACCAAATTGTCCAATCGTACATGGAAAACAAGGAAAAGAGTAAGTCCGGAGAAGCCGTTGCTCTCTCAGAAGCATTTTTTATGGAAAATGCTAAAAAGCCGGGCATTGTTGCGCTTCCTAGTGGCCTTCAGTACGAGGTGCTTAAGTCAGGAAGCGGGGCCAGTCCTATGTTGACGGACAAAGTGACTACGCATTACCACGGCACTCTTTTAAACGGGGAAGTTTTTGATAGCTCCGTGGACCGTGGTGAACCGGCCTCTTTCCCTGTTAATGGCGTTATTGCCGGATGGACAGAAGCACTACAATTGATGAAAACAGGGGACAAATGGCGTCTCTACGTACCTTCTGATCTGGCCTACGGTTCCAGAGGTGCAGGGGCAAAAATCAAGCCTTTTACGCCGCTTATTTTTGAAGTGGAGTTATTGAATATCAATTGATTAGTTAACTTTTGATTATTCCTTTCAGGCTGCATTTCCTATGAAGTGCAGCCTGTTTTTATTGATTTTGGTTGGTTTTGCCGTAGAGATCTATGGGAAATACTAAGAATTTTATCCATCCACTAGACTAAGGCCTAAATTGTTAAAAGTGCAACCTCACGACAATATCTTATAAAGTGTGGTTCTATCCAGGTAGTAGGTATTACTTTAGAGGTCGAATCTATCTTTATGTAATTAATGGATACATGACGCTGTCTGGATTAAGTACCTTTATTCTTAAATTGAATTTATCTGATTATGGCCATATTGGTGGATGCGCTTACAAAATTGTACGGTTCGCAACGTGCGGTAGATGCCATTTCCTTTGAAGCCAAAGACAATGAAATATTAGGGTTTTTAGGTCCAAATGGAGCAGGAAAGTCTACAACCATGAAATTGTTGACCGGCTATCTTGAGCCAGATAGTGGTACAGCAAGTATTCAAGGATTGGATATCCTTTCAGATGCCGAAGCCTGTCGAAGGAATATCGGTTACCTTCCTGAGCATAATCCACTATATCTGGATATGTATATACGTGAGTATCTGGAGTGGGTGGCACGTTTTTATAAGCTGACGTCCATTCGAAGTCGTGTCCAAGATATGATAGGTATGATTGGGCTGAGTCAAGAACAGCACAAAAAAATTGGCCAACTATCTAAGGGCTATCGCCAACGTGTTGGATTGGCCCAAGCGCTTATCCATGATCCGGAAGTGCTGATCCTAGACGAACCAACTGCTGGACTTGATCCCAATCAGTTGAATGAAATTAGAAATCTGATCAAAAAGCTTGGGCAAAATAAGACTATCATATTTTCAACACATATCATGCAGGAAGTAGCTGCGCTCTGTGATCGTGTCGTCATTATCCACAGGGGTAAACTAGTTGCGAACGGGCCAGTGGACGAATTGGAACAACAATTAAGTGGTTCACAGCAGCTTATCGTGCGCACAACCATGGCAAATGACGGTAACGCATTTCGTAAAATTCCCGGAATTCTTCAATGCAATGTACAAGAAGGTGGAAGGTTGTTCCGAATAGTTGTGAAAGGCGATAAGGATGTGCGAGCTGAAGTATTTCACACTGCTGTTAAAGAGGGACTTGTATTGACTGAGCTTAAATTGGAAGCCAGAGGTGTTGAAGAAGTGTTTAAAGAATTAACCAAGGATAAAAAGTGAACAGATTCCTCCTAATCCTTATACTTTGTTATGGTGCAGTGCCTGGATTTTCACAAAAACGGATGGCTGCTTCTATTCCAGATGGAGGATACCTGGATAATAGATCTTTTTTGATGGGCCGGCCAGATCTCGGATTAGAAGATTTTGTGCTGGAATGGTTTGTCAGTTATGAGGATGACTATGGACGGTGTGTGTTGAAAAGGAATGAGAAAATTATGGTTCAGTCTCCTTTGGTAATATGCATCAAAGGTGATTGTTTCATCAATGATCCTGGTCGTAGTGATGCGTCTATTCTCTATTTCGCTAAACTGACTGACATAGGCGCTATTTGTTTGTACAGGCGTCAAATGAACTTTACAGAATGGATACCAATGAAAGTCTTTAACCCCGTTTCTGGAAAACCGTATATGCAAGGTCGAATTCCAAGGAATCAAAACTATATGCAATGGTATATGTGGCGGCCAATAGATGGAGAAAACCGACAATTAGATAGGCGATCATACAGTGAATGGACAGGATTTGAAATGGAGAACATAATAAGGGAGCAAGATATGATCCAGGGTGTCCGAACGTTCAATCTAATTCGCCCTGTTCGTAGCAATGCACCAAAAGATAATTGAGTATGTATATCATTTTTATTAAAGAGATTCGGTCGTTTTTTTCATCGCTCATTGGATATATGGCCTTGGGTGTTTTCTTTTTATTGCTCGGCTTAATGACTTGGGTATTCCCGGATTACAGTATCCTGGAATACGGTTATGCCAGCCTTGATTCCTTTTTTGAGTTAGCGCCATTTGTATTTCTTTTTTTAATACCGGCTGTAACCATGCGTGCATTTGCAGAGGAATGGCAGACCGGCACTTATGAATTGTTGGTGACAAAGCCCGTGTCTCTGGCCCAAATTGTTGGAGGAAAGTTCTTTGCCTCCTGGGCGCTGGTTAGTCTGGCTCTGGTACCGACGATCCTATATTGGTACACGATTCATGAATTAGGTTCTCCTGCCGGAAATATGGATTTTGGTGCGACGCTTGGCTCATACACAGGGTTGTTGCTTCTTGGAGGTGTTTTTGTGGCAATCGGTTTATTTAGCTCTGCGCTTACCGCCAATCAGATTGTAGCCTTTTTATTGGGAGCCATGTTATGTTTCCTTCTGTTCTGGGGTTTTTTGTTCATTAGTAAAGTGCCGGTATTTGTAGGAACAGTTGATGATTTGATCCAGCAGTTTGGGATAGACTATCATTATTTATCCATCAGCAGAGGCGTTATAGATAGTCGTGATCTACTGTACTATATTTCTGTTATCGTAACGTTTCTGATGCTTACAGGGTATGTCATTCAACGAAAAAAGGGTTGAGCCATGATGAATAAAACATTTTTATCCTGGAATCGAAGGTTCTTTTTAATCCTGGTCTTATGCATTCTGGCAGGCATCAATATCATAGGCCAATTCATTTATTTCACATTCGACCTTACCGAAGACCGACGGTTTACACTCACATCTGCAACAGTCAATCTGCTTGAAGAAATTGATGGGCCCATTTATGCAGAGGTGCTTTTAGGTGGAAATTTCCCTGCTGGTTTCAAAAGGTTGCAACGCTCCACAAGGGAGCTTCTGGATGATTTTCGAGGTAAGGCCGGATTGATTGACTATGCATTTAAAGATCCAAATGATGGTTCTACAGAACAAATCCAGGTCTTGCGCAAGAATTTGGGTGAGCAAGGTGTTTTTCCTACCAATCTGAGAATTAAAGAAAGTGGAGAAACCGTTGAGAAGCTCATTTACCCATATGTGATTTTTTCCTATGCCGGGCGAAGCGTTGCGGTCAACCTGCTTGAATCTGAGATGCCCGGAGTTTCACCGGAGATCATCCTGAACAATAGTATATCTCTGCTTGAATACAAGCTTGCAAGTGCCATCCAACGATTAATTCGCGTCGATAAGCCGAATATTGTCTTTTTAAAAGGTCACGGCGAACTTATTCCTGAACAAACAGCAGATTTGCGGAGAGAAATCAGACCTTATTACAGCTTTTCATTTCTGGATTTGGATAGTGTATTTCGTATTAACCCTGGTGTAGATTTACTGATAGTAGCTAAACCCCAAGGGCCTTTTAGTGAGCCAGACAAGTTTAAAATTGATCAGTTTGTCATGCTTGGTGGGAAATTAATGTGGCTCATAGATCCGTTAAATGTTAACTTGGATAGTATGCGTGGTCGTCCGGCATATTTCCCTCTAGAATATGATCTAAATCTTGATGATCTCTTATTTCGTTATGGTGCCAGAATTCAAAAAAATTTGGTCCTTGATATGGAATGTAGTGGAATACCCATGCAGGTCGGTATAGTAGGTGGCAATCCTCAATATGATCTATTGCCCTGGTATTATCACCCGGCGGTCATTCCTCGGACCGATCATCCAATTGTTAAAAACCTGAACAGGATCCAATTCGAATTTCCGGCATCAATTGATACGATTAA
>JBBQMA010000122.1:0-7075 GCA_038328415.1 Chitinophagales bacterium
AGCATATCTGTTACCGAAGCGGCACGGGTCTGCATTACCTCCGCAATCGCCGAGGTACTTACGGGGTTTCCTTGTCTCTCTGAAACCTTGTAAATTGCTTTTAGATAATCCTCCTCTGCCAGCGTAAAGGACATGAATGTATATTTTAGACGAGGCTAAGTTAGGACTGTTTTCAGATATGGTTTCAAGAACCACTCACAAGCCGGGTAGACGTTGTCCTCCAATTATACCCGCACAATGTCAAAATGTCGTCCAATTTTCAATAAATAGTGCCATTTTGACAGCAAAACCAGGCATTTCGCAGATGGCGTTTAATTTGTGATACCATTCAAAACGGAGTTGTTATGACATACGAAGAGTTTACTATAAAAACACAGGAAGCCATCCTTAAAGCCCAACAGCTTGCTGGGTCCCACAATCAACAACAGGTGGATACTGTGCACATTTTCCGGGCTATCCATGATACAGACGATCAGGTGACAACTTTCCTGTTTCAGAAAACCGGGGCAAATCTCAACAAAGCGCTTGAGGAAGCTGATCGCCTTATTAAAACCTATCCGCAGGTCGAAGGCTCGGATAAACAGTACCTCACGCCTGACGCCAACACAGCACTCCAACATGCCCGCAAAGCCATGAAAGACTTTGGGGATCAATATATTTCAGTCGAACTGGTTCTTTTTGGTATTCTACAGGGCAGAGATAAAGGGGCCCAGCTCCTGAAAGATGTCGGACTTAGTGTCGACAACCTAAAAAAAGCAATTCTCGAACTACGTAAAGGAAGTAAAGTGACTGATCAACACAGTGAAAATACCTACAATGCCTTAAACAAGTACGGCATTAATCTGAATGAACGGGCGGAAAACGGAAAACTTGACCCGATCATTGGCCGGGATGAAGAAATACGCAGAGTGCTCCAAATACTATCTCGCCGCAAAAAAAACAACCCCATACTGATCGGTGATCCGGGCGTGGGTAAAACGGCAATAGTTGAGGGCATTGCTTGGCGAATCGTCCGGGGGGATGTGCCGGAAAATTTAAAGACCAAAAAAATATTTACCCTTGACTTATCGGCTCTGATTGCAGGCGCAAAATATAAGGGCGAATTTGAAGAACGCTTAAAAGCTGTGGTTAAAGAAGTCACAGCAGCGGATGGCGAAGTCATCCTCTTTATAGACGAAATTCACACCCTGATCGGTGCGGGTGGTGGCAATGGGGCTATGGATGCCGCCAATATTCTAAAACCAGCTCTAGCAAGAGGTGAACTTCGGACAATAGGCGCTACAACCCTTGATGAATACCAAAAATATTTCGAAAAAGACAAAGCCTTGGAGCGCCGATTCCAAACAGTGGTTATTGATGAACCCAGTGTGGAAGACACTATATCTATCCTTCGTGGTCTCCAGGAGCGATACGAAGTGTTCCATAAAATTGAAATTCTCGATGAAGCCCTGATTGCAGCCGCAGAGCTATCTCACAGGTATATCAGTGATCGTTTTCTGCCGGACAAAGCCATCGATCTGATTGATGAGGCCGCCGCCCGATTGCGGATGGAAATGAATTCTGTGCCAGAGGAAATTGACGAATTAGAACGTCGCTCCCGGCAACTAGAAATTGAGCGTGAAGCCGTAAAAAGGGAAAAAAATGATAAACGAATCCAAAACCTTAATGAGCAAATCGCTGAGATTCAGGATCAGCTCAAAGAGATGAGAGCCCGTTGGGAAAATGAAAAAGCGCTTGTTGCTGTAGTGCAAAATGGGCGGGAGCAAATCGAACAATTAGAGCTGAAGGCTCAAAAGGCAGAGAGGGAAAGCAATTATGAACTTGTTGCCACGCTCCGATATGGAAAAATTCAGGAGGAGCAGGCTAAATTTCGGGAAGCTGAAGAACAACTGAAGGCATTAGACAAAGACAAGCGGCTCACTAATGAGGCTGTCGATGCAGATGATATTGCCGAAGTGGTGAGCCGCTGGACTGGAATACCCGTAAATCGCATGTTACAAAGTGAGCGCCAGCGTCTCCTTAACCTTGAAGACGAATTGGGGAAACGCCTCATTGGCCAGAAGGAAGCTGTTATCGCTGTGAGTGAGGCCATTCGTCGGAGTCGGGCTGGATTACAGGACGTTGGAAGGCCAATTGGCTCCTTCCTCTTCCTTGGTCCTACGGGTGTTGGAAAAACGGAACTTGCCAAGGCGCTGGCAGAAATTCTGTTTGATGACGAACGAGCTATCGTGCGTATTGATATGAGTGAATACCAGGAACGCCATGCCGTCAGCCGACTTATCGGTGCGCCTCCGGGCTATGTTGGTTATGATGAGGGTGGTCAGCTCACCGAAGCCGTCCGACGCAGGCCCTATTCCATCATATTGCTTGACGAGATTGAAAAAGCTCATCCGGATACGTTCAACATTTTGCTTCAGGTGCTGGAAGATGGCCGCCTGACTGATAACAAAGGCCGGGTTGCGGATTTTAAGAATGCACTGATTATCATGACCAGTAATATGGGCTCTGATATTATCCTGGAAAACTTTGAAGACCTCGCAAATCTTGGCGACAAGCACCGAGATGAGATTATTGAAACGACCCAGAAAGAAGTGTTTGATTTACTGAAACAACACCTGCGGCCCGAGTTTCTAAACCGTATAGACGAGCGAATCATGTTCCTGCCATTAACGAGGGAAGAAATCCAATTGATATTGGATATTCAACTCAAAAAAGTGCTGGCCATGCTCTCGGACCAAGGCATGACACTGGAAGTCAGTGCCAATGCCAGCGCATTGATGGCTGAACTGGGCTTTGATCCACAATTTGGAGCCCGGCCCATGAAACGTGTGTTGCAGAAAGAGTTGGTCAATCCATTGGCGAAGCATTTGCTTGCAGGAGACTTTTTGGCGGGCGACACAATCCTTGTCGATCTGGAAAAGGACAAAAAGGAGTTGGTCTTCCGAAAAGCGGGTGTACTTGCTGAGCTCCCATTGACTGAGGGTTAACGATTGGCCTATTTTTCGTCCTCTTCGTTTCAATTTCCGCTTTAGAATTGATAGTCACTGACTTTTTTTTGGAGTAATTTCAATTTAACATTCATGACACAATAAGCGGTATAGTCAGTTGGTTATAGGATTGATATCTATTTTGTACTTATGAAACATTCATATCAGCCTATGGCCAATAGCTTTACACCTTTAAATCTGATCTCCTTCATGTACCGGGAAACGATTCCGGAAGAAACTATCGCTTTGCGGCGTGAGTTGGCAGTTAACGCAATGCTCAGTGAGCAGTTTATCGAGCTTAATAACACACGACGGATGTTGCCAAAAGCTACATTTGCTCCAAGTGATAATGCGGTAAACCGTATACTTGCTTATAGTGCTCAAATAGCAGCGGAAGCATGAAGATGTTGATCTACTATCAAAGCCCGGCATTGGAATCCATGCCGGGCTTTTTTTTGTCATTATACAACGCATTTTTCGTCGTCAATTGCCGTTGGGCCATTCTCCGTTACGTTATTTAAATGCCCAATACTGCCCAATGGCATTTGCAGCAAACCTCCCTCCATCACTGCACTTATTTGTATTATCTTCAACACTTGGGCTTTAGGAGGCCCACTATTCATGGAAAATTAAATCAAGATGGATCTTTCAACTATTAAACATCGTTGGCAGGCGCTATGGCATCCGGAGCGCTATCACGGATATGGTCGTCAAAAAGCCTATTTTGAAGGCTGGTACTTTAAACTTATTCATCCGGATGGAAAGGCGGCTCTAGCTGTAATACCCGGAATTTCGATGAATCCGAAAGGTGAAAAGGAGGTCTTTATTCAGGTTTTGGATGGCCTGAATGCAAAGGCTAGTTATCATTCATTTTCAATTACTGATTTTATACCTGATCCAAATCGATTCCATGTTCGCATAGGCAATAACACCTTCTCCGATAATGGCATTACGCTGGATTTACCTGAGTTGCACGGTCAGCTTTCTTTTAATAACACTCATCCATGGCCCAAGACGCTCGGAGCGCCAGGAATTATGGGCTGGTATGCTTTTATGCCCTTCATGGAATGTTACCATGGGGTATGGAGCATGCATCATTATTTGGCGGGTAAACTAACCTGGAATGGTGTAGATCTTGATTTTACCAATGGTATAGGTTACGGAGAAAAAGATTGGGGAACATCCTTTCCACGAGGTTGGATCTGGACACAGTGCAACCATTTTGATTCATCTGAGGAGGTATCTGTCATGGCTTCCACAGCACACATTCCTTGGATGGGAACTTCATTTGTAGGATTTATAGGTGGAATACTGATCAATGGCAAATTGTATCGATTTGCAACATATACCGGTAGCCGGAGAATGGCCCAGATTCATGACAATAAAATTCTGATCGGATTTCAGGATCGCCAGTATACGCTTGAAATTGAGGCTGAAGCGGGTCCGGGGGCACCATTACAATCACCATTGCAAGGCGCAATGACGGGCAAAGTCAATGAAAGCCTTCAAGCCCGAATGATTGTTCGTTTTTCAAAAGGAAACAAAGTCCTTTTTTCAGGGCAGGGGAAATGGTGTGGCCTTGAAGTAGCCGGAGAGGTGGAATCCCTTCTTTCCTCGGTTTGGACAAAATAACAGGGCCGATATCTTCTGGAAATCGGCCCTGTAAATCATCACATTAAAAACAATCAGACTGCTTATTGGGTCACGATATCAAATTCTACCTCGATATCGGTATCGCCACCAGCATTCGTGATGTCTCCCTGTGGTACACCCGCCGCGCCTTTATTCAGATCATGCCGCAAGGTTACTTGCAATGTCCCACTCGAAACAGCACCAGTTAACATATTGGTCACCAATCCAATAGGAGCACCATTTATATCTGAATCCTGATAGCTGAAGCTAAGATTGACGCCTGCACTTGTAGCAAAAAAGAACTGGTGCTTCGTTCCTTCTTCTTCAATCTCTTCTGTTATATCCTCCGCGGGTGATACAGATTCATTTAATGCAACAATTGAAACACCATACGTCGTATTGGCAGCCAAAGGTGCTGAAGTAATGACAGGTGCATTCCCACCTTCACCGTCAAGGTCCTTGAATTGGAAGATTACCGGTGCCCCACCTCCGACAGGTGTCCATGTCATTGTCAACGTAGTTATGAGCTCCTCTTCATTAACCGGATCCGCATCTTTTTTGCACCCGCCCATGAATAGTGAACCTAAAAGAATAAAAGGTAAAAGTTTAGACAACGTTTTCATTTTTTACGATTTAAGAAGTTAGAATAGAATGTTGAATTTGAAATACACATTTCGACCCGGTCCATCCGCAAAGTAGCGGAGCCGGTCCAGGTAATCACGATAAGCTGAATTCAGTAAATTGTCGACACCCAGGATAAAGCGTTTGTTTTTGTAAGCTGCTGTCAGTGAAGCAGTTAAAATAATATAGCCCGGTGGCGCATCGGCATAGTCATAGTCAGGTGCCCGATATTGCCGCAATACCTGTTTGACACCCAAATCAGCTTCCAGTAGATTCCAGTTGCCTTCGGTGTGCCAACGATAGGTTAGGTTGTGCCTGAACTGGAGTGGGGGCATCCCAAACAACGGTTGATCAGAACCATAGTCCTCTGCCCATAAAAGCGATGCCTGTCCAGCATATTGCAGATTGGCCAGAGGGGCGTATTTGAAAGAAACGTCCGTGCCATAAATCAGGACATCTGATTGGGTATATTGAAAAACCGGGAAGGCTCCACGAATGGTTAAGGCATATTCTTCATCAGGTTTCAGGTAGATATAGCCCTTAATCAAATTGGCATATCCCGAAATGTCGATCTCCAATCCTTCCCGTCTATAGGTGATGGTACCTACCGTTTTCAATCCCTTTTCCAGGTTCAACCGTTCATCGCCCTGTTCAATGGACGCCGTAGCATGATGAAGCCCCTGACTAAACAGTTCGTTTACACCTGGCGCCCGAAACGCTGTTCCTACATTTAAAATTGCCGCCCACTGATGATGAAACCGATACAATCCCCCAAGCGAGAAATTCAAATTGGTAAACTCCCGGGAAGGAGATTCCAACATATTTTGAGCATTGAACCGACTAATTTCCTGATATCGGTAATCAAGTCGCACACCTGCCTCCAGCTCGTAGTTTTCCCGGATATACCGTTCAATACCGTAGAGTGCGGCTGTTGTAGTAATATAGTTGGGTATAAGAGGCCGTATTCCTGTTCCTGCAATATTGTAGTTCGTTTGATATTGCACTGATGTTCCAAACGTACCTTTTAAATGGCGCCAGGATCGATGTTCAAGAAGCGCATCCGCTTGTTGCGATATAATGACCATATCCAGTGCAGGTCGGTTGCTGTTATCTCCACGCCGGATGTCGAACTCTTTACGCTCATCAAACTGGAGACTATAGCGTCCTTTAACGGTCCACAGATGCGACAACTGTTGGCTAGCTTCGACCTTCGCCAGGTGGTGAACGACATCCTGTCTGGGACTGGTCTGCTTATATCCAAAAGGCCTTTGATACCAGGGCTCACTTGCAAGAAGTGCCGCGTCCAAATCCGTGAGATTTCCGATATGTGCAGACCTCAAAATACCAAACTGACCCCGATATAAACTATAATAAATATCGAAGGTGCTTTTGTTACCAGTAAAACCTACCTGACCAGAAAGACCTGCCTCACGGACGCCTGTATTCGTCAGCATATACTTCGGAGCCGAAGCGTCACCCAACATTTTGATTGAAGCTGTCGTGCGCCAGCCCCATCCGGGACGAGACAAGCCGCCCTGAAGTGTGCTTGCCATTTTTCCACCCCATCCATTGGATTGAACTTCAGACAAAATTGTTCCCCTGATACCTGAAGAGCGGGGCAACGGATCCGGCGTCACCAGTATGACTCCACCCAGTGCATCCGGACCATATCGAACACCTTCTGCACCTTTAATAACCGTCAGCTTGCCTGCGACTGTCGGGTCGATCTCCGGTGCATGATCAATGCCCCATTGCTGCCCTTCCTGTCGCACATCGTTTTGGATAATGAGTATCCGATTTCCATACAAACCATGAATCATTGGTTTTCCAATCCC
>JBBQMA010000123.1:0-7070 GCA_038328415.1 Chitinophagales bacterium
CTAATGAGGCGGTGCCGGACCAAATAAGTTGTCATCAACTTCAAGGCCATACACCAGAAACAGGGCGAAGTAGACCCCTTTGTAAATTATTCTCAAATAGGGGCATTTAAGAATGGAAATTTAGAAAAATTCAAAAAATATTTTGGACGCCTGTGATACAAGGTGTAAAAATTAATGATTGCTTACACCCAATTCGTGCTTTAGGTTGAAGTAAAATAAAAAACATATCGAACTATTCGTTAATCAAAGAATTAGGCAAATACACTATCATTAAAAACTATAAGAAAAGTGTGCCCTTTCCCTCTTCTCCATAGGCGACTATGCCTCGTCGGCGAAGCACCTGATTATTATGCCTAAATGACCTTCGCACGAAGCCTAATGCATGTATTGGGTTAAATGGAGATACATTGGGCTACTTGCAAATTATTCGCGACTATGATAAAGTGCCACATGAGAGATCTTCTGCTCCCTACCGTCCGTAAATATGTTACACCCCGGCAGAAATCAAAAGAGGCAATAGGTTTCCTCTATTGCCTCTTTTGGTTGTTTTTAAACGTGTATTTTCTGGTTATTCTAAGGCTGATCTGCTCCAAAAGCTGCAAAGTCAAACAGCATTGAAAAACGAAGAGTATTGTCCAACGGATTACGCTGGCTCGTTGATGGGATCAGGTACGAGATATTAATCGAAAAGATATTGTATTTCACACCCATTCCCAGTGTGAAATAACGACGTCCGCCTTTAGTAATGTGCTCATAAAAGTAGCCGGCACGCAATGCAAACTGCTGGTCATACATATATTCCAATCCCAGGGAGTAGTAGAATTCACGCATCTCTTCGTTGAAGCCACCCGGCGCATCGCCAAAGGAGGAAAAAATACCTGATATCGGACTTTGATCCCTGTAGTCTGGTCGCTTGTCACCGTCAGCATCTTCATCACTCGGAGTTGGCACGAGGAGTTTGTTCACATCCAACGCTACAGTCATCTTATTGTAGTCATCCAGAGGAAGCTCCCAGGCGACACCTAAACCGAGGTTGGCCGGCAGGAAATCCCTTTTATTTGAATTGGTATACGTTATTTTAGAACCGATATTCGTCACTGCAGCACCAAGGCGAATATCTGATTTCCGACCATTCATTTTGCTGGGTATTACATAGGTAGCAGATATATCTGCAGCACCAGCGATACCCGGATCGATGATATTGCCGTCAACTTCCTGTCCAGACGCCAGATTGGAAAAAATGAATTTACCGGTAATTCCGACAGACAGATTGTCGGCTAATTTACGGGCATAAGCCGCTGCTAATTCAAATTCATGCGGCCGGCCGGTGCCACGAGATTCGCCTTGCAAACCAGTATACTGGATACTCCCCAGAGAAAAATAGCGAAGTCCCAATCCGATGGTTTGGAATTTGTCCAAACGTTTGTAGCCAGTGAGATAAGCCAAGTAAACATCATTCAAGCCAAGATTGCGCAACCAGGGTGTGTAATTGGCAGCGATGCTGAGGTCCTTATCGGTAAAAACCAGCTTGGAAGCGTTGAAATGAATCGCATTGGGATCCGCAGAGATGGCAATGCCCACATCGCCCATGCCACCGGAACGAGCGTCCGGATGAATGCGGAGGAAAGGGACTGCGGTAAAGATCGTATTGATACAATCACCGCCGATCGTCTGCCCGATACAGATTTGTTTTTGGGAGAATAAGGGTGATGCTATTGTCAGAGACAATGCGACAAAGAGAAATTTTCTCATTCTGAAGTTAAATTGAGGCACAAAAATAGAGGTTTTTATTCCTTGTCAAGCCTTTGACAAGATAGATAACTGTTTTCCGTTAGATTTATTTTAACAAAACCAATTTCTCAAGATTACTTTCTACTTCCTGACCTTCACGGAGCCCATCCAAGGCCCTGAGACGGACTTTGTAAAGATAAAGGCCTTGGGGCAGCGGACTGCCGTTCTGGTCTAGGCCATCCCAGCCAATGGAGCTAATCCGGTTGCTGGAGGCGTAAAGTTGTTCCGAAATACGTTTTGCCAGTCGACCGGTCATGTCGTAGATGTCAATATCAATTTTCAAGGTCTGTCCGGCAAGATTATGTTCAAACCGAAAGTTCGTCCAGTCCGTTACCGGATTTGGATAGTTCAAAAGGTGTGCCAGAGCGCCATCTTCCAGCGTTCCGACTACAAATTCGGTATAACCTTCGCCCGGATTGTTAAATATATCCCAGGCACGAACGCGCACAGCGTAACGACCTGGTTGCAATTTGTCCATCGGATATCGGATAATGCCTTTTCTGAAATCATCCAAAACGGGTTCGAAAAAGTCATTGAGTGCAAATGTTTTTTGGGTATTCTCATTGAGGATGCCGATGGGATCGTGGCCTATGCTATTCCCGGAAATATTGAATCCATTATCATCAAAAAGCTCAATGTACAAAATAGGCCGGTCGCTGGTGAGGCCGCCAAATGCCCAATCCGGACCATTCATAAAGACATCCACGATCGGGGCCGTGTTGTCATTAGGCACCTGAGCGTCAATGCCAAATATGACAAAGTCTTCAAAGGAGCCCAATGCATCCCTCATGCCCTGGTCCCAGGCATAGAAGGAAAACTTGCCTTCTCCGACATTGAAAATGATATCCTGCGGCATAGTGAAGGTAAACGAGAATTCACCATTCTGGATAGTTGCCGCGCCTTTGTATAAAATGTTTTTTTGCAGCCGGAACTCTCGCGCAAAACTCTTGGGATCGTTACCGAGTGTTTTGGCTTGAACGGCTTTGTCAAAGACGGTTGGATAAAGAATGCCATTGAAGTCGGTCACCGGATTTCCGTCCAGGTCTTCAATGCGACCGGTAATGGTCACCGTTTGAAGGGCTTTGATGGTATCTACCGGCTGCGAAATTTGATCGGGAATCACTTTGCCGTTTAGCTTAGTTGCTACCACCCGTAGTCGCGGATAAGCAAGGAATTGGGCGGGATCGCCAAGAAGGAGGAACTTTCGATCGTTGAGCCCATTGCCTCGTTTATTTTTTGCGCGGCGCAAAATTTCACCCAGAGGTTGTTCCCAGGGCTTGGTGTCCGCAAATAATTCCTGAAGGGCTCGGCTGGCTAGATCTTTATTTTGACTGGCATAGACCGGCCGTACGGTACTGAACAGGGCGATACCTCCTCCCATCGGATTCAAAAGGACAAGTTCGCCTCCGGATTTAATGCCCGGATTGTCAAACGCAGCAAAGGTGCAGGTAGCAGTAAGGAAAAGGGGTAATCGATTGGTGTTGGACCAGCCTTGAATATCATCGGTGTGCAACACGCGCTCCTGCGTCCAGCCCGATGTACCGCCATGTCCCAGATAGTTGACGAGAAGTGCTCCCTTGAACATCGCATTATTAAATGCTTTGTTCGCATCCGGATACCGCTGGCCCCCGGGTGTAATAACCTGTTTGTAGGCATCCAGATATACTTTGTCCAAATTCAGGTCAGGCACCCAGGCCTGAACGCTTTCTGCCAGTGCATCGGCGTCGTTCAAATGCAGGTTGCTGTCCTCATCATCACTCATGAATACACTCCGAAGTTTCCAGTCGCCAAACGTTTCAGGATCAGAATCATACCGTATGATTTTATCTACGACCTGGCGGGCTTCCTGCTTGGTTTCTACGGGTAATCGGCCAATGGCAATATCAATGGATTGGCCGGTAAGTTGACCACCCTCTGATTCATCCATCAATCCGAATAAGTCATCGGTTGGAAATGCATTGATGGGATTAAGCGATTCATCAGTTTCGAAGACAGGCACAAAGTCACCCGATTCAGGAAGTTTTTGAATATTTCGCGCATCGAATGACGCATCCCCCATGAGCAGTAAATAGTGAAAATTACTGTCACGCTGGTACAACATCCTTGCAAAGTCACGGATGGCATAGGGATCTTTACTCCCAGATGAAAATTCGTTATAAATCGACTCCACTTCAGCAAGTGACACATTTAAATGACTGAATGATTTACGGTGATCCGCCAGTCGCTTGGCTTCTTCCTCAAATACCTTTGGATATACAATGACCATATCCGTTTCCAGGATGCCATGGAGGTTTTGGGGGGCAAGCGTTTTTACGAATTCGGGTGATGGCAATGTCTTTGTAAGGTCAAACGCTAAATATTGTTGTAAACTAGTGGCACTTGTCGTAAAACGTGCATCCTGGCCATTCAAAGCGAAGGATTGTCCCTTTGGTAAGAGTGGGTCAGTAATATTCCATATTACCGTATTGCCCGTGGCGTTGCCCAATACATAGGTGGCCTTTTCCGTACCAACTGATTCCAGATCAGTAAATGCAACTGGTTCATTACCTGCTATTAATTGCTTTCTAAGATTAAACTCCAGATAATCAACCCAGCCGGAAGCATTAGTTCCTGAAGCAGTATATATAAGCTCAACCGTCGTGGGCGGGCTTTGAGGTGTAAAAGATCCAGAGAGTGTACCATTAAATGCATACGTTGATTCTACCTCCCCCAAATTGGTCGAACTGATATTGCCTGTTTGAAATGTACTTCCTCCCACTTTAAGTGTAAATCGATTCGAGGCATCACTGCGGGAAACAAAAGCTCCGTTCACATGAATGACAGAGCCCGGCACCAAATTGAAAAAATCAAACCGGTTACTATAGTTAACAGCAGGCAGCGCAGAAGACATTTTATCGCCAAACCAACGGGTCCCGGATCCTTGAGCACTTATAAAATCATCCAGCAAATTAACTTGTTCGTCCTCCAGCCGCTGCACTGTATTATAAGCGGTGACGATCACGCTATTGGTTTCATCCATTGAGGGTACATTCGTTAATCGCATACCTTCAATAGCTTCTACTTTGAGGAAATAGTAGCTTTTTTGATCGTATAAATGTGTTTCCTGTGTGAGTTTATTATTCTGGAGATCAACTTTTCGAGGATTTGGGCCGGCAGCGTAAAAGAGGATAAAGTCTGATGATTGAAATACACCATCATCTTCTCCTGAAACGAAAATGGCATTTTCAGTAAGGTCGTCTGGGCGCTGGGCGCTGTTGATTCGCGGCAACATGGCGCCACCATTTCCGTAGAGGTGAATCCTGCGTGGATCGATCTGGTCAATCGGCAATTTCAGGTTGTTTTTCAGAAAGTCGTAGCTCATTTTATAGACACCTTCCCTGGGAACGGCGATTTTATAGGTCGTTCCATTGGCGAGGATTGATTCTTCTGTCCCTCCACCCCGCAGCGTGACCTGGGGGTTGGACATCGGGGTGGTGTTGATTTGAAGCGTTCCGTGGACTAATCGTTCCAAGGTTCCATTATTATTACGCAGAGGGAGAAGATGTCCAGAAGCGGTGAATGTGTTTTTGTCGCGAGTTACCCATATTTCAGGTTTAGATGTATCGGGCAAGCGATTGATATCAAAGGGCAATTCGATGTTGCCGGGCCAGGCTTCCCAATGGTCATGAGTTAATACAGCGGTGGTGCTACTATAACCCGGCAATGTTTGATAAATGCGAAAAACAGGGAAAGCGGGGTCTGCCTGCCAGCGGTCGGCATTCGTGAAGTTGACATACAAAACAGGATTGCTGCCTTCCTGCTGGATATAAAATGCCTCGTTCCATTGCGGCGTGATATCTACAGTAACTAGCTGTTGCCCAAAAGACGGAAAGCTGGAACAGAGTATAAGTAGGAATGGAACATTAAAAAGTAATTTGAGTGCCATAGGGATACGTTTGTTGAAAATCCAATCGTTAGGGATATATTTGTATTGCCGACCTTCGGAAGCTTAAAGATAGTCTATGTTGCAAATCCATACTAGGGTAACCTTCGTACTTCATGTTTTAGTATTTGGCCTGCTTCCTCTTAACATTTGGGGGCAGGATCCGGTTTTTTCTCAATATTACGCAGCACCGTTGCAGACCAATCCTGCCTTTGCCGGAAATACCCAATTGCCAAGGATAGGGATTCACTATCGAAACCAATGGCCGGGACTTCCCAATGCGTATGCTACATATATGGTGTCCTATGACCAATTCGTGCCGGCCTTAAACAGTGGATTTGGAATAACGGCCGTGGGCGATGTTGCTGGTGATGGTATATATAAGACGCTTGCTGTGAGCGGGCTGTACAGCTACCGGGTGGAATTTGCGGATGACTTTTATGCCAAACTTGGCATTGAGGGTACCTACCTGCAACGTTCACTTGATTGGAACCGATTGGTATTTTATGACCAACTCAATCCGGTTACCGGACCCAATGATCCGGCTGGAAATCCCAATCCATCCGGCGAAGTACAACCGGAAGATCTGGTGAGGGGCAATGTTGATTTTTCTGCAGGGTTGCTGGTTTACAATCCAAATTTTTACGCCGGATTCAGCATGAATCACTTGACGACCCCTGATGAAGGATTTTTGGGTATCAATGACAATCTTTACCTGGGATTGCCTATGCGCCTGTCGTTTATGAGTGGTTATCAATTCAATATGGACAATAATAGTTTTGGGGAGTCGTTTTTATCTCCAAACATCCTATATACCAGGCAAGGTGGGTTCGCTCAGTTGAATGCAGGTATGTATGGACAATTAGGCCTTGTTTTTGCTGGTGCCTGGTATAGGCACAGCCGGGTTAACCCGGATGCCATTATCGGACTCGTAGGTTTTCAGCAAGGTATTTTGAAAATAGGATATTCCTATGATATGACCATTTCTGATGCCGCAGGTATCGGAGGTGCCCATGAAATCTCGCTTATACTTAACTTTGACAAAAGCGAACGGGCTGAGTCAAGGCGAAGGGGAAGCAGATACAGTGATTGTTTACAGATGTTTCGTTAAACTTCTTGGTACTATTACCAAATTGTTTATATTTGTTCCTCTTTTTTATCAGAAAATCGGATAACAACAATGAAGGCTTGGAAAAGTATCTTATTCCTTGTCGTCAGCAGCGGCTTCCTTATAGGTGGCTGTAGCAAAGGCGATCGCTCCTCCTCTACTGGATGGAAATACAATGATGCCAAGTGGGGCGGATTTGAAAAACAGGACTATGAAGGTCAGGCAACTGGTCCAAATCTAGTTCTGATT
>JBBQMA010000124.1:0-7069 GCA_038328415.1 Chitinophagales bacterium
CGATTCTACAAATAACCTCAACCTAAACCTCAACCTCATAAACATTTCAACGCTTCAACGTTTTCCAATTCTACGATTCTACGATTCTACGTTCTCCGATTCTACGATTCTCCGATTCTACGATTCTACGAATAACCTCAACCTCAACCTGCTTGCGCAAAGGAAGTGAGGAAAGATCAGTGAAGATATAAGATCAACGTTTTAATCTGTTTCGGCGCCAGCGGCGAAGAAGCCACCAAACGAAACCGATAAAAATAAGTACGGCCCATCCGCTGGAAAGAAATAAGAGGAATTCCAGCAAATTGGTCCAACCCTGCCGGAGGCTTTGGTATAGTTCCCCAAAAAAATTGTCCACGCCTGACATTTCCGTGACACAGGCTATGGAAAGCTGGCTCATAGCTACCTGTTTATCAAATTGACGCATTTGGGTCTCCATGCTTTCAATATCGCTGCGCACCTGATTAAGCTCACGCTCAATAGCAAGCATTTCCTCCACGTTTTTTGCTCCTTTGAGAATCTCCAAGTAGCGTGCTTCCAATTCCTTTTTATTTTGCAGGCGAGTCTCGGTATCATAATAATATTCCGAAATGTCTGATTCGCTCACCGATCGGTTTTCCACTTTAATCGCAAGGTCAGCCGCTGCATCCATTACGGAATCTAGCGATGCGGCAGGCACCCGCACATTGAGATTAATCTCATAGGTTTGGCCATAATGATTTTCGAATTCACTTTCTATTTCACCTTTGGCGGATGCGGTCAGTGATCGGATCGAAGCTGCTGAGGATCTCACGTCGTCCACCTTCAGTCGCAATTGCCCATTACGTACCTTCTTCTGTGGCTGGGCATCCGGTGCTGTTTCCATTTCGGAAGCATCCATCTTGGCCGAGATTTCCATCCGTGTCGGGGCACTTTGGTTCAGCTCGCCCATCGGTTGATTGTCCGAACCGCCATTGCAAGCGAGTAAAAAACTTAGGGGGAAGAAGATGATTCGAAGCATAAGGGGGGTATTTAAGGGCCATAACGAACGATGCCGTTGCCGCCGTATATCAATTGATTTTTCAACGGGTCAATGACAGCAACGGCATCGATTATATAAAGGTAGACAACTAAAACGTGCTTAGAAAATAAAATTATATTTCACCAACATTGCTTGTGTCCAGCTTGTCTGACGTCCTAGATTTCCCGGGTCGGTTTCTGATGGTCTTTTGCGCTGAACCAATATGTCATGGTCATAAAACGCTTCCAAAAGGAAATTCAGACTGAGTCCTTTCCATAGTTGCCAGCCCAAATCATTTTGCCATAGCACATCTATGTTCTGAGGATTATTTAGATAATTTGAAAAGAGATCAAATCGGCTGGTGTACGTCATCCGATCCTTGAAAAACTTATTGGTGTATCCTGCAGTGAACCGGGCACCAACCTGGTGGAATGATTTTTCATAGCCCTGGGTCGTATCATTTTCATCAACGAGCTGTGTGCCGTGAATGCCCAAATTGGCGATATCCTGATCGGCGACATAAATCAACTTGTAGCTCGCAGGGGCCAAAAAGAAATTCCAATGTGCATCAGGCTTGAAATTCATACCCGGCGATAATTCTAATCGTGCAGGTGACAGGAATTTAGCCAGGACGCCATCCGTGTCCTCTTGTTTGACAAGGAAATTGCCGGGAAAGGTTGGCATCGCCAGGGATTCAAATGTCAGCACAGCGGCATAGGACCAGCGTTCGTCCTTGGTCTGGTAGCTATACTTTGAATTCAGGCGCAGCACGTCAAGACTCTTCTGCCAGTCGGCACCTCCCAGTTGCTGCACGGCCTCTTGAATGGATATGTTGGACACCCATTCATTTTTTCCACGTTTATAGTTTGCAAATATGTTGCCCAGCCCCCCGAAAGCGATACGGTTATCTCCCGATCCTATCCGTGGATTGAACATGGCCAACTGTGCAAAATCAAGGCCGAGTCCACCTCCGATGACCCATCCGGTCGTATCACTTTTGGCAGCATCTTGGATTTCTTTTAGTCGCTTATCATCCGCTTGTGCCGTTAGCCAATACGGTGCAAAAAAAAGGACTATCAATACGAATAGAACATCTTTCATAGATCAATTATTTAGATTAGTTGGTCAAAGGTAAAAAGATGCCAAAGAGGAATGTCATTCAGGGATGTCCTGGATGTCCTGGATGTTATGAGGGTAAAATCAACTACCAAGGACAACTACGAACGAACAACGAACAACGAACAACTCCTCAGTCCTCATCGGTTGTGATGGTTATATTGGATGTCATGGTTTTCAGGAGGGTAAAATCAACTACCTAGGACAACTACGAACGAACAACGAACAACTCCTCGTCCCTTCAAAACTCCACCCGAACCAACTTGATCTTGCCGCCTCGCTCACTGGGTACCATGACTTCATAAACGCCTGTCTGCATACCCTCCCGGAAAATGAGCTTCAGCTTTTGGTAATCCGTACTCAGGATGCTGGACCGTTCCATAGTACCACTGTGATTGATCGTGTAGGCACTTACCGTATTTTCATACGCTATTTCGTCATTAAATACCAGTCGGATCTGATCAGGGGCCGTCATTAATAATGTGGATGAATACAACCCGTCATCATCTTGGGAATATTGTTTTTTGGGGAACACCTCTTGCCAGTCTATAGCGCCGCCCGGCCCAATAGAAACAATCATAAGATCTTCGTAATAATAATCAACAATATACCGGTTGCCGCCAGGCCCAAACTGGAATTGCTGCCCGGCTACATTGCGCTCCAATCGGCGAACTTCCTCCAATACGATCACAATACCACCATCTCTTCGCAAAAGAATTTCCCTGATTTCCAAATCCTCCAGACCTTTGTTTGCAGCGTCATTATTTCCCGTCATTTTGCGCGCTATCTCCTGGTCGAAAGGCATTTGGTGCAATTCAAAAACACCCTCCGTCAATTGGTCCAAATAAAAACAAAATAATCCTGTTGCTTTGCCCGGGTCCTTATTAGCCGTCAACCCAATCCCCACCAATTGATTATTGATGTTGTCGTAAACAAATTTCACCTTTTTACTTGCCAGGTTTTCGAGACTTATATGCCGGCTCAGCGGACTGATGTCGCCGGAGGCAAATTGGATTAATTCAAGGCTGTGATCCTCGGGTTTGGATCGCTTGGATTCCTTCTCCAATAGTAGGTGCATCTTCCCCGCATTGTCAACGATCAGGGAGCGGAATTGGCGAAAAAAAGTATAGGCATCGATAGCCACATGCGCCGTCCAGATTTTCGACAGGGACGTCAAATTAATCGTTTGCACATTCAGCCGTTCCTGCTTTTCGACAAAATATATCAAGGCCTTTGAATGATCCTCAGATAGGACCATCCGGCATTCCGGCGGCGTATAGCTCTGCTCAAATTGGGATAAAGTCACGCTGTCCTGGAGGATCCCCGTTTCGGAATACCGATGCGCTTTGAGGTAATTTTCCCCCTTGCGGGAATATTGATAAATGACCGTAAACCCGGCAGCATGCGGCACCACGCCGATCACCTGCGTGCGCCGTTTGTCCAGCTCCAGTTCTTTTTTCCAAAGCATCCGCAGCTTTTCATCAAAAGCCATTAGCTCCAACGTGTACCCATTATCAGTACTAAATAACATCAGATCCTTGATTTTTCCTAGAATCTGGTAATAATCATCCTTCTTTAATGTAATCGCCTCAGAAACGCTAACACGTTGGGCCAGCATCTGCTGCGACCACATTAAGATCAATAGGGTCAAGACTGCAAGGAATCTGTAGGGTGGGGTTTTGGGTATTTTCATATCATCTGCGCATAATGAAGCGTCTTTGCTGCAACACAAAAGACACTGGTACTGTTCTGTAATATACGTGGAGGACGCCGTGCTTATTGTCTAGTAAAAGACGGTAGTTATTGGCGCGTTTTCCGTAAGTTCGTACATCCGTTCCGACACACAGGGACAAGATAATACAAATTGGCGTTTATGAAAATTGGCATCGTTTGTTACCCTACCTTCGGGGGAAGTGGTGTTTTGGCAACGGAATTAGGACAGGGCCTTGCACGTCGCGGGCACCAGGTTCACTTCATCACCTATCGTCAGCCAGTACGACTGGTAAATTTTGCCGAAAACGTATACTACCACGAGGTGCCCACAGCAGACTACCCCCTGTTTGAATACCCGCCTTACGACACGGCCATGGCCAGTACCCTGGTCGATGTAGCACTGACCGCCGGGCTGGACATCCTCCATGTGCATTATGCCATCCCCCATGCGGCCATAGCCTTTATGGCCCGCGAAATACTGAAAACCCACGGCAAGCATGTTCCCTTTATCACCACCCTGCACGGCACAGATATTACGCTGGTTGGGAAAAACCGTGCATTTGCCCCGGTAGTGGCTTTTTCGATGAATCAATCCGATGGCTTGACCGCCGTTTCTGAAAGCCTGCGACAGGATACGCTGAATGCGTTTAATGTCGAAGTGCCGATAGAGGTCATTTATAATTTTGTGGATTTTTCCCGTTTTTCAAAAACCGATAAGGAGCATTTCAAAAAGGCCATTGCCCCCAATGGCGAAAAAATTCTGGTACATACCTCCAACTTCCGGCCAGTGAAAAGGGTAGAGGATGTGATCCATATTTTCCAGCGGGTACTTGCCCGCATTCCGAGCCGCTTATTACTTATCGGTGACGGTCCCGAGCGTCAGAATATTGAAATGCTCTGCCGCGAAATCGGCCTATGTGACGAAATCCGCTTCCTCGGAAAATTAGAGGCGGTTGAAGAGGTGCTGGCCATTGCGGATCTCTTTTTACTCCCTTCAGGCCACGAGAGTTTCGGACTCTCCGCCCTGGAAGCCATGGCCTGTGAAGTACCCGTCATTTCCTCCAATGCCGGCGGTTTATCGGAAGTAAATATTCATGGTGTTACGGGCTATTTACAGGATCCCGGTGATGTGGACGGGATGGCCCAACACGCCATTTCACTCCTCGAAAATCCAGACCAACTCGCTCTCTTTCGCAAACAAGCCTACGAACAGGCCCGACGATTTAGTATCGAAAATATTCTTCCGCAATATGAGGCGCTTTATGAAAGAGTTCTTTCAGGAGTGAATGTTTAGTTTATTCGCTTAGGATTAATGTTCAATTCCTCCTACACCCTCTCATAACATCATCATCTCATTCCTTTTACACAAGGAATAATAATAACCGACCCTTAGACCTGGCCGACCCAAGAAGACAGAGGGGAATTAGGGCTGAATAGTTTCGAATATACACATAAACTTATTCTAAAATAAGCTTCCCTTCGGTTATAAGTGTAAATAAATTTGTCTGTAGTCGATAATAATAAATGCCGCGGGCCAAGGGTGTTGGAAGGAGCATTTCTGTGTGATTCGAATGAATCGTTTTTTGGTATACAAGCTGGCCCGTGATCGAATAGAGTGAAAAATCGGCGACACCATTCCAATTCGGTAATTCCAGCGTGAAATAATCGGTTGCAGGATTGGGATAAATAAACGCTAATTGGCGGTTGATATCCGGTATTTCCAGCGCTGTCGATAGGCCGCTAGTGTCAGCGACATACATCATGATCATCACCATCATTTCATCCTGTGATGTCGGTCCAAAATTGACTGGCACAGGACCGTCATTGACCCAGGAGGCTTCATGGATGATTCCGTTTTGTGCATTGATCGATACGGGCAGAAAATCATCAAAATACCGCATCGGTGTATGCTGGTAATCATACCAGGGCGACGGACATCCCGGTTTACCCAAAGGACAGGCACCATCGTACAACAGTTCGCCTTTTTGATTGCCCGGTAATCGTTTGTACACTTTATAACCCTTGCCATACCTGTGGGTATGGCCCATAAGTCCCCAAAGAAAAATGCTGGCGGAGGGTGACGTAAAGGACTGCGTATGGGTCACAAATTGTCCGTTGTTGGGAATCGGGATATTGGGATTGGCCACCAGGGTACTGTACATCCGTTGTACAGCCGTCCCAGCCGGTTGGGTATACACATTGATGTAGCCTTCTGCCTGGAGCGGCAACAGACCACTATAATTAATATAATGAAAATTCAAATCAAGAATCAGGTTGTCTTTCCATCGAAAGGCCGTGCCGATAGGCAGTATCAGATCATCGCTGTATTGAAAAGCTGCTACCAATCCAACACCCGAATGGTAAGGTGAATCCCGGAAGCCATGTGGCACCGCTGCAGCCGCAGCATCCGATTCAAAATTATATAGAATCAAATGGTGAGAATAACTGCCGATTTCAATGGTGATCCGATTGACATCCAGCTCTTCAGGAAGCTTTAATTCATATTTTTGAAAATGCTCCGCTTCGCTACTTGGAGGGAGGTAGAAAGGACCAAGTTTAAACTGAAATCCATCCCCTGCTGCCGGTGCCGCCGGAGTTCCTGAAGGAAAACTTTGGACACCTCCAGTAGTATAAAAATCGTCCAGCACCGCCGGATCAAATTGCGTCCCTGTCGTTTTTGAACCAAATAAAATCCATTGGCGGATAATTTCCTTTTCCGTTTTCGTCAAGGGTAGATTACCATAGGGTGGCATGGACAAACCGTCACCCGCTGTCAAATGGATCGTTTTCTCCAGATTGCCATTGATCTTTTTGAACAGGAAGGACAAATCCGGACGACCCGGATAAGCCAGCCTTTCACCACGCAACTTGGCCGATTGATTCACCGGTATTTTATTGGTAATGTTTTGAGCGACTTGTACAGCACGCAGCGCATCGGTGGCCGCGGTGCCTTTGAGGTCCAGTCCACTGACAGGTTGCGGGCCACTATGGCAGGAAATACATTTTGCCTGGAACACCTGATACACCTCCATCAGCGACGATGTCTGCGCATTCGTCTGTCCGAGACCTAGCGTCATTATTAATAATAGGATAACAAAAGCTTGGTATCGTTGTGTCATGGTTTCTGATTTTGATTAAGGCACTTGGTTTTAAAAGCCTGGAAAAGGGTGACTTGGTAAGTAATTGGTAGTTGAAGGAGCGTCCGCAATCGATTGGTAAAGGGCTGCCAAAGTTACTCAATAT
>JBBQMA010000125.1:0-6948 GCA_038328415.1 Chitinophagales bacterium
TCTCCTCGAAAACCGACTGGAAGATATTTCATTTCAATTGCTCAGTGCTAATTACACCTTTCGGGACAATCTGCTCGAGCGTGCCGTAAAACCATATACCGTTTTTGAAAAGGGCCCGTTACGGATCGGAGTATTTGGATTGGGCATTGAACTGGCAGGTCTTGTTCCTGAACAGCTCTATGGCAACACGGTATATAACGACCCCTTGGAATCAGCATCCCTTACTTCAACTATCCTCCGTGAACAGGAAGGCTGCCACCTCATCGTGTGTCTCAGTCACCTGGGATATCGCTATGAAAATGATAAAGTATCCGATGTGGTACTGGCTACCCAATCAAAAAATATTGACCTCATCATAGGGGGCCATACGCATACCCTGTTGGAAAAACCTGTCCAGCTAACAAATGCTCAAGGTAAAGCAGTACAGATCGTCCAGGTAGGCTGGGGAGGAGCTTATCTCGGCCGTCTGGATATTTGGTTTGAACGCAATCACAAACTTCGTTGCATAACCTGCGATAACCTCAAAATAATGAGTTAATATATTGTATTATAATACTTTACTCATATAACAAAGAAGTAAAACTTAGGGCAAACGTGGGTAAAGAAATGACCATCAACCCCCAAAATAATCAATTAATTTTATTTTAATTTTTTCAAAGAAGTTGTGCCTTTGTACCATCTTTTTTTTCCATTTTTGCACTCCTTCCTCATCAAATCGTATTGCTGCACGATTGAGGAAAACAGAGACTAAGACTTTACTGAACTGAATACTTTACCTCCCTGCGAAAGTGGGGAATACGAGTGTCTTTTACCGAACTAAACGAATCATACCAAGTATGACCAATGATTGCTATACTGTATGGGAAAGCTGTTTGAGGACCATAAAGAATAGCATTGGTGCGCAGAGTTACAAAACCTGGTTTGAGCCAATCAAACCAGTCGGCCTGGATGGTCATGTTTTAACAATCCAGGTCCCGAACAAATTTTTTTATGAATGGCTAGAAGAGCATTACGTAGGATTGCTCAAGGCAACGATTAAAAAAGATCTGGGAGAACAAGGGAAGCTCGAATATCAAATTTTGATGGGCCAACCTTCGACGACAAAAAATGGAAGTAACAGCCGTGCTAAGGCTACTCAATCGGAACATAATCCAGGTTACCTGCCTAATGAGTTCATGAACCCATTTGTCATACCCGGTATCCGGCAGGTACGTGTCGACCCACATCTTAATAAGAACTACACCTTCGATAGTTTCATTGAGGGCGATTGCAACAAACTAGCCCGGTCTGCAGGTATGGCCATTGCCAAAAAACCGGGAGGGACAGCCTTCAATCCGCTGGTCATATACGGCCAGGTAGGATTGGGTAAAACACACCTGGCCCAAGCCATCGGCAACGAAATCGTTGCAAGCCATAAAAACAAAAATGTGCTTTATGGCACGACGGAATCGTTTACCAACCAGATCATCCATGCCATTAAGAATAATGCCATCAATGAATTTGTGGCCTACTACCAGAATATCGACATTCTGATCCTGGATGATATCCAGTTTCTAGCCAATAAACAAAAGACCCAGGAGATCTTTTTCCACATCTTCAATCATTTACACCAAGGCGGGCATCAGATTATCCTTACATCCGACCGGGCTCCCAAAGACCTGGAAGGCATGGAAGAAAGATTGATATCCCGATTCAAATGGGGTCTGACTACTGACTTGCAAAGTCCGGATCTGGAGACCAGAATGGCCATCCTGGAAGACAAAATGCAGAAGAATGGCATCGTACTTCCTCGGGCCGTAGTTGAATATGTGTGTTATCACATCAAAGAAAACATTCGGGAACTTGAGGGCGTTTTAAACTCCATTGCAGCCCAATCGTCGCTGAATCAGCGCGTCATTGACCTTGATTTAGCCAGAGAAGTTGTCAGGAATTTTGTAAAAGAATCGCAGCGCGAATTATCTCTTGACCACATTCAGGATAAAGTGGCTGAACATTTCCACATTTCTGTCGACAAATTGAAAGCAAAAACCAGGAAACGGCCAATCGTAGTAGCTCGTCAATTATCCATGTTCCTTGCCAAAAGCATGACAAACAAATCGTTAAAAACAATTGGCGAAATGTTTGGAGGGCGTGACCATACTACTGTGCTGTATTCATGCCGAGCCGTTCAGGATATGATGGATACCGATAAAGATTTCAGACAGACCGTGGAAGGACTGGAACGGCAACTTTCTATGGCTACCCGATAAATAAGGGTTGACATTACGATTAAAGTTTTCCTATCTTTGCCGCCGCTTTGATTTTTCAGGGCAAAACTCACAAAGGTGAGATGGGTGAGTGGCTTAAACCACCGGTTTGCTAAACCGACGTACTGAAAGGTACCGCGGGTTCGAATCCCGCTCTCACCGCACCAAAAGAGAGACAGGGATTCATTCCAGTTTTTCAAGTTTTTTCGGGGTGTAGCGCAGTCCGGTTAGCGCACCTGCTTTGGGAGCAGGGGGCCGCAGGTTCGAATCCTGCTACCCCGACAGTTTAAAGGAGTTGTGATTTTATTTCACAGCTCCTTTTCTATTTTCATTTTGCAGGAATGACATTCCTTTGGGTGTCACATGTTAACTATCCCACCAAAAGGTGGATCCAAACACATAGAGGATCCATGTATCTCTTCGATATATAATTTTCCTAAATATCCTATCAACACGAACAAACAACATCGCCAAAGGGCCCATTAACACGCGACCATATTCACCATTGTATAGATACATTTCTGTTGCTTGTTGAAAAGATCCGGTCGTGAGTCATCCCCTCTTCAGGAGCTTTTGTAAATCCTTGCGAGGCTGGAAGTTGTTTTATTTTCAAAACGTTAAATATACATATTATCAATATATATAAATAATTGGCATGTATTTTGTACTGATATAAATACGATCAGCTACCACTGGTCTTCTTCCTGTAATAAGGAAGATGTTTACACATCCCAATTACCGTTGTGTTTGTACAGGTTTTTCAGGTCATGTCGGTCTTCCGGCATGACCGCCTTTTTTCCCTGCTATAGGTGCAGAGCCATTTTATAAAAAGATTGGCCGTACTGAATGGCGGGGATATTACTAATTCGGAGTCCCAATCACCACATCCCTGTTTTGGGTAAATTTGGCTATGCCTTCCCTGGGCATAGCTTTTTTTTGTTTGAAAATTAAAAAATATCAATTTTTGTTAATTGTCAATTGATTGAACAACTGTTATTTATACATTAATTAAAATTATTATCCATCTCGATAAAATCGTATTTAGTTGATTATCAATGATCTATTAAAATCATGCTGCTTTGAACGAAGGAAACTACTCCTATAACCTTGCGTATATATCTGGGAAAGCAAAACGCACATGCAGCCACAACTATCCAACTCCGAAAACACACTGGAGATCCTTGCCCACCGATTTGAGGTTTTATCCAACGAGGACCAACTACATCTTTTTGGCAAACAAGACTTCATGCAACTCATTCTTCTTCACAGGGAGGAGGACAACTGGGCTGATGCGCTTGCGTTAAGCGAAACAGCACTCCAAATCCATTTACTGGATGCTGAATTACTTTCCCAACGGGCTGACCTGTTACTGGAAAATAAGCGCCCAGAGGAAGCTCTTGAAGTGCTAGCCTTGATGGAACAAGTCCATGCGGATGACATTTTTTCGGCTTGTATACGGATAAGAGCACTCTTCCAGCTTGGCGAGGTGGAGCTGGCCCGGGTCTTGGTTGCAGAGCTAAAGTTCAGTGCCCCGGAAAGCCGCATGGTCGAAATCCTTCATCTTGAAACGACCTTGCTTAGCAAATGCGATCTCAAGGAAGAAGCCTATCAAACTTTGAAGCTGATCCTCCAGCGTGATCCAAAAAACAGAGCTGCACTTGAAAAAATATGGTTGGCTTCAGAGTCTACACGAAACCAGAAGGATTCCCTGGCCTTCCATCTCCAACTGATCAGTAAGGATCCGTACAACGGTTTGGCATGGTTCAATGCCGGTCAGGCTTACTATTATCTCCTAAATTACGAAGAGGCACTTGAAGCATTTGAGTATGCAGGCATGATTGAACCCCAATTCAGCCTGACGTTTTGTTACGCTGCCGAAGTAGCTTTAGCTATCGGCCAACCCAAGCGGGCATTGAAAAATTTATATGACATTCTTCAACGCAGCAGTCCAGAGGCAGGAATCCTTAAATTAATGGGTCAATCATATCAGGCGCTTCAAAATACTGTCAAAGCCAGGCAATATTATCTGCTGGCCAGGAATATCGACCCTATGGATGATGAAATCTATTTCCAACTTGGCAAAATTTATATCCAGGAAGGCAAGCCGACTATCGCTGCACGCTATTATGAGCGTGCCGTCAACCTGGATGACCGTAATGAAGACTACATGATCGGACTGGCTGAGGCCTGGGTAGCTGAAGGTCGCAATGCAGAAGCGGAAGCCTGCTACGTCCGTGCCACAGAAACTGCTCCAGAAGTACCAGAGCCTTGGATAAAGTTTGCCGAATATCAATTCCAGCAAGAAGCCTATGACTCTATCCTTTCCCTTACCGATGAAGCGCTGGAAAATACATGGGGAGCAGGCTTATATTTTATCCGTGCCGCTGCCTTGTTTAAAATGGACAAACGTAAAGAGGCCTTGCGCAATATGGAGGAAGCATTGGAAGAAGGATATGATGAACATGCCGTTTTCTTCAAATACCTGCCGGAATATCGCACAGATAAGGACGTCAAAGCAATCCTTCGCTATTTTGCACAGGAGAATGAATGATTAGCTTTCTTTTCCCTTTATAAAAGGAACGATCAGAAGTTGTATGTGAACCCGAGTCGATAATTCCAAGGACTAAACTGAGAATCCTCTGGCTCAAGCAGGTTATAAAGGAGCAGGATCTCTGAAGCAAATTTTCCTCCGGAGTTATACCCTAATCCTACCAGACCTGACTCACGGGTGACCGAACGTTTGATCACCTTATTATTGACATCGACGTTTAATCTCCCAAACTGATCAACTTCAGGAAATTTCCCCAAATCCACACCATATTCTCCCTGTGCGAAAACACCCCAGTAAAGCTTTGTGCGCATAAATGCACCGGCATAAAATGAAAAAACATTAGCTGAAGCCGGTTTACCAAGTACTGAGGTCCCTTTATAATAATTATAATCAAATCCTAGCCGGGGACCAACCGAAAACCAGGGAATAATTTTATATCCTACCATTGGAAATAGGCCAAGATTAAACTGCGTGAAACCCTGGCTGCCTGCTAGTCCAAGTCCAAAGCTACCTCCGTACCATATTTTATCCTTCAAGGTTTTTGGCATAGGACGTTCGCGCTGCTGCGCCGATGCCGCAATCGCTCCTATACACAAGAAGATAACGACAAGCATACCTTTCCAATGCGAAACGGACATGCGCTTTACAAATTTCATTAAACCTGAACTGTTCATGCTTGTGCCGTTGGGGTGTTAAAATTCATAGGTGGAAATCCGGTTTGATCCGAATCCTCAATTTTGCCAAACTGACCTTCATACTTTTTTACATTATCAGCCAATGCACGCAGGAGCCGCTTGGCATGCTGAGGGGTCAGAATAAGGCGTGCCTTGACCTTCGCTTTAGGCATATTTGGCATCATTCGTATAAAATCCAGTACAAATTCCGAATGCGAATGAGCAATGATGGCTAAGTTTGAATAAATTCCTTCTGCAACTTCTTCAGGAAGCTCGATATTCAGTTGTGGGGCTTGTTTTGGATTCTCTGCCATGATAAGTTTTACTTTTACGACTCAAAGATATCAAAGATGATGGACTGGAAAACCTACAGTGAAGACAATCTCAAATCCTGGAACAGCCGAACACCCGAACATCTGCAATCTTCATTTTATGATGTCCCTGGTTTTCTTGCAGGAAATGAGGTGCTAATGGCACCAGAACTCGAACTCTTAACGGAAGTCAAGGGCAAAACATTGTTGCATCTGCAATGTCATTTTGGCTTGGACACACTTGGTTGGGCGCGCAAAGGAGCACTTGTCACTGGGCTGGACTTTTCAGATACAGCCATTGATGCCGCCATTGACCTTAGTGATAAAGCTGGCCTGAATGCACGATTTATTTGCAGTGATATCTATTTACTGGAAACCCATCTTCCTTTAGCAACGTTCGATATCGTGTTCACCTCTTATGGTGCGATATGCTGGTTACCTGACCTGGAGGAGTGGGCAACGTTGATCTCCCGACAATTAAAACCCGGTGGCTGTATTATTTTAGTTGAATTCCATCCGTTGCTTTATCTATTCGATTTCAAAACAAAAGAGCTGAGCTACCCTTACTTTGCTCATCAAGAACCATTGACCGAGGAAACGACGGGGACTTATGCCTCACCGGAAGCTGATTTGAAGCTTCGCGACCACTTTTGGAGTCACCCTATATCCGAAGTATTGTCCCGCCTGATGGATGCCGGCCTTGTCATTACGGCATTTTCGGAGTGGGATTATTCGCCTTATCCCTGTTTTGAGAATATGACCCTGATTTCTGAAAAGAAGTTTCGGTGGGAAAATGGACTCTATCCACTGCCGCATTTGTACGGCTTAGTTGCAAAAAAACCAGGATAATCAGTGAATTAGTTGAGGTTTGAACTTTCGGGCAGTCTGGTTTGTATTGAAAAAGACCCATGAACATTAAGGCATAGCTGTCTTAAAGTCAAGGGTGTTGTCAAAAAAATGGCAACTTTTTTGCTGTACCGAACGTATCAACAAACAATCCCTAAACTGAGATGACCCTATGCGGCAACTAAAGATTACAAACAAAATTACAAGCCGGGAAAGCCTTTCATTGGACAAGTACCTCAATGATATTGGCAAAATCCCAATGCTCAGTGCAGATGAAGAGGCGGAATTGGCCCGTCGCATCCGGATGGGTGATCAGGCTG
>JBBQMA010000126.1:0-6932 GCA_038328415.1 Chitinophagales bacterium
GACAACAGATCTTTACCTCAGCGCTGGATCCTTATATTCTGGAGCGCGAATTAAAAGAAGCTGATGTGGCTATCGGAGCCATTCACAGTAAAAGCGGCCGCACGCCTGTCATCGTGAGTGAAGAAATTGTGAGTAAAATGAAGGACGGTGCCGTGATCATAGATGTCAGTATCGATCAGGGTGGTTGTTTTGCTACCTCTGAATTGACCACCCACAGCAAACCATCCTTTGTCAAACACGGGGTCATTCATTACGGGGTGCCAAATATTCCATCCCGTGTAGCCAAAACAGCATCAGCCGCCGTCAGCAATATCCTTACGCCTATCCTGCTTCGCCTGGAAAGTGTGAGTGGTATCGAATCCCTGCTCTATCAAAGCATGGGTCTTCGAAATGGGGTCTACGCCTACAAGGGCTGTATTACAAATATTTATCTTGGTGAAAAGTTTGATATTAAAACCACCGATCTGGATTTGTTGATCACATCGATTTTGTAAATTTTTCTCGATTTATTTTTCCGCTTTAAAACAAGATAAAGAACGCTTACAGTAAGCACTTGCCCCTGCCAATGAAAAATAAAAGGAATGAAATGAGATCATCTCTAATTTCTTTTTATTCTCTCAAAAGAATCAGTGTTATTAAGTAGATAAATTCGTTGCATACGATTTGATACATCCAGGCTTCTCATTTATTTACTCCTCAACTCAATCTGAATCTCTGTCAGGTTCTCATCAATCCACGCAGAAGCCTTTGACAGCAGTATTTCTGCATGGTCATTAAGAATTGGTGGGCCGATGGCAACTCGGCACGACACGCGGCGCCATCCAAACTGGCGCAGGAAATGACTTATAAAACTGTCATTAGCAACCCAATAATCTGCTTTGTCTTCAAAATCCAAAGCTATGGGCACAATGGGTATGCCCTCTTGTGCGGCCACCTGAAAAACCCCTTTTTTAAATGCGATGGTACGATCTTCACTATGTGTCGTTCCTTCCGGAAAAATTAAAATTGTCTCTCCCTGACGCACAGCATGTGTAATTTCCAGCAGCGTGCGTTTGCGATCTTTGGGACTCTCCCGCTGCACATAGAAGATGCCAGAAACTTTTCCGGCGAGACCGAGCAAGGGCCACCTGGCCATCTCGGCCTTTGCCACAGGCAATGCAAGCACCCTCGTCATGATTAATAATGGATCGAGATATGAACGGTGATTGGCTACGAGGATACAGGGTTCACGCGGAATGTTCCCATGCCACTGTAGCCGTATATTCAGACCCCACAGGATCATTCGTATCCAAATGCGCCGGACTACCAACCGCCATTGTTTGCCATAGACAGGTATCCAGGCGATCGCTCCAATGACAATAATCGCTGTGAGGACTAAAAAAAAGGTAATCAGGAAACGATAGATGATCATAGATGGCGTTTAGAAGGACCGGAAATTTACCCCGTCTGCCCTATTCGGGAATGCCATCCATGATCGCTTTTGCGGAAGAGGTGCCCAGACGACTCGCGCCTGCTTCCATTAATGCTATCGCCTTTTCCGCCGTTCGAATACCGGCAGAGGCTTTTATTTTAGTGAAGGGATTTAAAATGCTTCGAAGAAATCGGATATCTGCAGCCTCCGGCCCGGGGGCCAGCATGCCCGTACTTGTTTTTATAAAATCATAATTCCAGCGCTGCGCAATGGTACATACCGACCGTATTTCATCAGGTGTCAACAGGCCAAATTCAATAATCAATTTTATGGTCCTGTTTTTCAGATGGGTGATTTGTGCCAGGGCAGAAAGATCATTTTCCACAAAACTCCAATTTCCTTCTTTCACAGCCGAAATGTTGACTACAGCATCCACTTCATCGGCCCCATCATGGATCATCTTTTTTATCTCTTCTACCTTACCGGAAGTATGATTATACCCGAGAGGAAAACCTACTACAGACACAATCCGTACAGGATGTCCTTCCAGTCGGCGGCGCGCTTCTTTCACAAAATAGGGGGACACGCATACGCCACCCAGTCCAAGTGCAATGGCCTCATCACATAGCGCCTGTATTTGTGCACTTGTAGCTTCCGGTTTCAAGAGCGTCGATTCAATGGCGGAGGCAACGGCTTTGCGATCCATCGTTCAAATTTAGGTTATTCTGTAAATGCCAATTGCTCAGGAGCCATGACATTGTTTGAATTTTTTACCACTCCCGCAGGGGCAGGGGTCATTGCGTCCAATCTTTTTATCCTGCCGGATAAATGTTTCCGTGCGCTCCTGTCGCTGTCCTGCACTCGCTGCTGCTGCTCTAGCCCTGGCCGCATCGTCTTGGTCCTCTGTACGGCTCACCCTCGTTTTGCTGAGATCGGTCTTTTGAACTCGGGCAGCTTCCAGCCGGCTACCGTCCTGGAATACGATTGTTCCTCTCAACAGGTAGGATGATACCTTTTCATTAATCTGGTACACCAGTTGCTCAAACAGGTTATACGCCTCCATTTTATAAATCACCAGAGGATCTTTCTGCTCAAAGGAAGCCGACTGCACCGAATCCTTCAATTCATCCATCGACCGAAGGTGTTCTTTCCACTGGTCATCGATCAGAGCAAGCGTAACCGTCTTTTCGATTTCTGTCATCAGCGATCTGCCCTTGGAGTCAATGGCCAGTTTGAGATCGGCACTGACAGGAAGGGGATGTGAGCTGCCATCCGTAAACGGAATGGAAATGCGCTTGTACCGGTGGCTTTCATTAGCATGCACTTGCTGAACCACAGGCATTAATACCTCACTGATACGCTGCGCTTTATTGCGGTAAATGGTGTCAATGTGGTTGCGAAATACGTCGATAACCTCATCGGAGTTAGCCGATTTGAATTGAATTGGATCCATTTCCGGATCTACACCCATCAGCCGTATGGCATCAAGGCGGAACGATTCGTAGTCGCCGGTATTGCGATGACTTAAAACCTGGTTTTCGGTGAGGCTGGAAAACATATTGTGAATGTCCACGGCCAGGCGTTCGCCATACAGGGCATGGTGACGTTTTTTGTAAATCGCCTCCCGCTGGATGTTCATCACGTCATCATATTCCAATAGACGTTTACGAATGCCAAAATTGTTTTCTTCCAGCCGGCGCTGCGCCTTTTCGATGGATTTAGTGACCCAGGGATGCTGAATCATTTCGCCTTCCTTATGGCCCATCCGGTCCATCAATTTTGCGATTCGCTCCGAATGGAACAAGCGCATGAGGTTGTCTTCGAGCGATACAAAAAACTGCGAGCTACCAGGGTCACCCTGTCGTCCGGCACGTCCTCGAAGCTGCCGGTCTACGCGCCGGGAATCGTGACGCTCGGTACCTATGATGGCGAGACCACCGGAGGCTTTTGATTTTTCGTCGATCTTGATATCCGTTCCACGACCGGCCATGTTGGTGGCGATGGTAACCGTACCGCTTCGTCCGGCTTCGGCCACCACTTCGGCTTCCCGTTGGTGCTGTTTGGCATTGAGGACGTTATGAGGTATGTTGCGCATGTGCAACATACGACTTAGTTTTTCGGAAATATCTACGGATGTGGTTCCGACCAGTATCGGGCGCCCGGCTTCACGCAGTCGAACGATTTCATCAATAACGGAATTGAATTTTTCCCGGGCAGTCTTGAACACGAGGTCATCACGGTCGTCGCGGGATATAGCCCGATTGGTAGGAATGACAACGACGTCGAGCTTGTAGATCTCCCAAAATTCCCCGGCTTCCGTTTCGGCAGTACCCGTCATACCGGCCAGCTTGTGGTACATCCGGAAATAATTCTGGAGGGTTACCGTGGCATAGGTCTGGGTTATTTCGCCGACTTTGACGTTTTCTTTTGCTTCCAGCGCCTGGTGCAACCCATCCGAATACCGGCGGCCTTCCATCATCCGTCCGGTCTGTTCATCTACGATTTTCACTTGCCCATCCACGACCACATATTCCTGGTCGCGATCAAATAAGGCGTACGCTTTTAATAACTGGTGAACAGCATGGAGTCGATTTGATTTAATGGAGAAGTCCTGAATCAACTTCTGGCGGGCATCGATTTTGGCTTGGCCTTCAAGGGTTTCATCCCGCTCCAGTTGCATCATGTCATGTGCAAGGTCAGGCAATTCAAACATTTTGGGGTCTTCACTGCCCTTGGCCATAAATTCCGCTCCATTGTCGGTGAGGTCCACCTGCCTGTTTTTTTCGTCGATCGTGAAAAGCAGCGTAGCGTCTACCAGATGCATATTTTTGGATTGCTCCTGCATGTAGTAGTTTTCTGTTTTCTGCAACATCACCTTGGCACCTTCTTCACTCAAAAACTTGATCAGTGGGCGGTACTTGGGCAGGGCACGGTGGGCACGTAAAAGGGACATACCGGCTTCGCCTTCATTTACACCAAGGATGCCTTCACTGAACAGTTTTTTAGCCTCCGTCAAGTATTCATTGACCAATTTTTGCTGTGCGTCAATGAGGCGTTTGATCTTTGGGTTTAGTTCGAGATATTCCTGATCCTCTGCGCCTTTAGAGACTGGTCCAGAAATGATGAGCGGCGTCCGTGCATCATCGATCAAAACGGAGTCGACCTCATCCACCATCGCGTAGTGGTGCTTGCGCTGCACGATTTCTTCCGGTGTGCGCACCATATTATCCCGCAGGTAATCGAAACCAAACTCATTGTTCGTGCCATAGGTGATGTCGCACATATAAGCACCACGGCGCTGCGGCGTATGCGGTTGGTATTTGTCGATGCAATCCACTGTCAGTAACAGGAACTCGAAAATCGGTCCGTTCCATTCGGAGTCACGTCGGGCCAGGTAGTCGTTGACTGTAATGATATGGACGCCCTCACCGGCGAGGCCATTGAGGTAAGCGGGCAATGTGGAAACCAATGTTTTTCCTTCCCCCGTGGCCATCTCCGCAATCTTTCCATCGTGCAAGACCATTCCACCAATGAGCTGTACGTCATAGTGCAGCATGTTCCATATGATCTCGCCTCCGGCGGCGGTCCACTGGTTTTTCCAGGTAGCCTGATCACCGTTTATAGAGATATAGCTGCGTGTGGTGGCGAGGTCCCTGTCGTGTTGGGTAGCTGCTACGGTCAGTGTGGCATTTTCCTTGAATCGTCTGGCCGTTTCCTTTACTACAGCAAATGCTTCGGGCAGCAGCGTCAGGAGTATTTCTTCAAGATAGGTGTTGCGTTGTTTTTCCAACTCGTCGATCTGCGTGAACAGGTTTTCCTTTTCTTCAAAATCTTCCGTTGTTTGCGACTGTTCCTTCAGGGCAACCAAATCGGAGGCTACCTCGCTGAGGTAATCCTGGATTCGCGCCCGGAACTCATTTGTCTTGTTGCGTAGCTCGTCATTGGTCAACGATTTGTAGGATTCAGAGAATTCGTTGATGGCTTCAATACGCGGCTCGTAAATACGATTGTCCCGGTCCTGTTTATTGCCAAAAATCTTGCCGAGTGTCTTTGTGAAAAAGTTCATATGTCTTGAAATAGGATAGTCAGATACTAAAGAGCAAAGATAACATAACTTTGTCCCCTCTATGGCAGATTCAACCGGCACTATAATCATTCCACACGGACATTTTGTGCCAAAATGTCACTTCCCCCTCATCTTTTTCACCAGCCTGATTGCGTTTTCCGGTTTTGTCGGATGTAGTGAGGAACGCACCGACTACAGATCGTATTACTTTCCCATGGAGCAATGTGCCGATGGGATGGTTTATATCTACGACCCGGTAGACCAGCTCGGGCATGGCCGTGAAATCTGGTTATTGAAGAGTGAACCCTCCGATTCGGGATGGGTCCTTCGTACGCGCATCTATGATTCGTCCAAAACCCTGGTTCAGGAGGTGACAGAAATCGAAGTGGAAAACGGAACTATCGCCCGCAGTTATGTTTTTTTTACACGGGATACGGCCGATCAGTTGGTTGTGGTACCACTCAATATACAACGTGCCAACCTGTTTCCCTATGAATTGGGGGATACCAGTTTGTTGTACACCTTTGTTGTCAACTATAATGAACCCGGTGATACCAGCCTGATCACAACACTTACTCGTCAGCGCCGTTATAAAGGCCGGGATGAGATTCTGCTTCCCGATGGATCCCATAAGAGTCTTGTATTTGCGCTCAAGGAAAAAATGGAAAATGAAGGGGTCGGATTTCTTACCCTCGAATTTGAAGGCGAAGAGGTTTATGCAAAGGATATCGGACTGGCTGCCTGGCAAAAAGTGCGGGCCCCCGGTGATACCGTTGCCTATTACCTGCAGCAGCGATTGACGCTGAAGGAATTTACGACACAATTTGGAATTTTGGAATAATGGTACTTGTTTTTCGCGTTTTATTACTTGTTGCTTTTGCCCTCACCTATTTTGTCGGCAGGACACAAAACGTTGTCCAGGCTCCTGACTTGGAATGTATAAAAAACGACACCATCTTCTGGTCGATACCGGTCAATTCCTGTGGCCCGTTTTCCAGCTATTTGCTTTTTGGAAGTATTAATGCTTCCGGGCCATTCAACCTTATCGCTGCCATTACCAATCCGTTGCAAACCACCTATTTTCACGATACACCGGGGTCGCAGGTATGGTATTATTATATGCAGTCCTCCCACACTTGTCCCGGGTTTATCCGGCTTTCTTCCGACACCCTGTCATCGGCTCCACCGCCAAAGGTACCTTTGATCAGCGTCTCTGTCATCAACGGACAGGTCCATCTGATCTGGCCTCCCAATACATCGCCTCAGGTGGATCGATACATTATTTACCGAAATACACCGAATGGCACTATACCCATCGACACGGTATTTAATGACACCTCGTATATTGATTTAGTGGCAAATCCCGATATCCGATCTGAAATCTATTACATCGTTGCTTCGGATCCATGTGGCAATAATAGCCTGTTTGATATACTGCATCAAACGATTTTCCTG
>JBBQMA010000127.1:0-6905 GCA_038328415.1 Chitinophagales bacterium
CTGCCAAAGTTACTCAATATGGACGAAAGGTGCCAGTTTTTCCAAAATTGACGTATGATGTGAGCACTGTTACTAATCATGAATCGGAATAATCCGTATCTTTGCACATGGAAACGGCAAAAATTCTCTCCCCCGCTCAACCGCATGAGCGCCCAGCAATCTCTCCCTCATTTCTCAACCGATTTACCGAAGAGGGACTCACCTTCGATGATGTCTTATTGACCCCCGCTTACTCGGAAGTCCTGCCACACGAAGTAGATATCTCTACCCAACTGACACGGGAAATACGGATTAAGACCCCTATCATATCCGCAGCTATGGACACTGTGACCGAGGCGGATCTAGCCATTGCCATTGCCCGGCAGGGCGGAATGGGCGTGATCCATAAAAATATGTCCATCGATGCTCAGGCAGAACAGGTGCGCCGTGTGAAACGCTCGGAGAGTGGCATGATTCAGGATCCCGTCACCTTATTTGAAGGGGCCACGGTCGGTGATGCGCAGGCGCTGATGAAAAAATATCACATCGGTGGCATCCCCATTGTAGATAAACAAAATGTGCTCACCGGTATCCTCACCAACCGCGATCTGCGGTTTGAAAAGGATTCTGACCGTCCCATCCTGCAGGTGATGACACGCAAGGGCCTAATTACCGCTCCAATGGGTACCACCCTCGATCAGGCAAGGGAAATATTGCAGGAATATAAAATTGAAAAATTGCCGGTTGTAGGTGCTGACGGCAAACTGGCAGGACTCATTACCTACAAGGATATTATGAAACACCATGATTATCCTAATGCCAGCAAAGACAGCCTGGGTCGCCTAGTTGCAGGCGCAGCCGTTGGTATTGCCTTTGACACCATTGACCGTGTGGATGCCCTGGTTGCCATGAATGTGGATGTGATCTGTGTCGACACAGCCCATGGCCACTCCAGAGGCGTGCTGGACATGATCCGCACCATCAAAAAACGCTATCGTGACCTGCAGATCATCGGCGGCAATGTAGCCACAGGCGAAGGAGCAAGGGCCCTTGTCGATGCCGGCGTAGATGGCGTGAAAGTAGGCGTGGGACCGGGCAGTATATGCACCACACGTGTTATTGCCGGAGTGGGTGTGCCCCAATTGTCCGCCATATTCAGAGCCGCCGATGCCCTCCGTGGTACAGGTGTGCCCATCATCGGTGACGGCGGTATACGCTACACCGGCGACATCCCCAAGGCCCTGGCTGCCGGAGCCAACTGTATCATGGCCGGTTCGCTATTTGCCGGTACGGAAGAAGCACCCGGCGAAACGATCATTCTTGAAGGGCGAAAATTTAAAGTCTACCGTGGAATGGGCTCCATCGGAGCCATGCAACAGGGTTCAAAAGACCGCTATTTTCAGGATATGGAAGAAGATATCCGCAAGTTGGTACCAGAGGGTATTGAGGGTCGCGTCCCTTTCAAAGGCAGTCTGACTGAAGTGATGGTCCAATATATTGGCGGACTCCGCGCCGGCATGGGCTACTGCGGTGCCGCTACCGTCGAACAATTGCAGCAAGCTAAATTTGTCCGCATCTCCGGCGCCGGCGTGCATGAAAGCCATCCACATCACATCACCATCACTAAGGAATCACCGAATTATACGCGTTGACATTTAAGCTCCTTCCATCATCCTTTTATTTAAATGAAGATGTGGTCAGCCTGGCCCATGACCTCCTTGGAAAAGAGCAAGGCTTGGGCTGGCTAAAATAGGGATGACTTGACATTCAGTAAAGGATTTATTTTGAAGATATGAGGGAAAGGAGCAAGGCTTGGGCTGGCTAAAATAGTGTAAACACAACACTATTAGTATCATAACTGAAACAGAAGCATATCATAGGCCTGATGACCGCGCTTTCCACGCATGAAATAATCGCCGCACCGCCCGAACGGAAGTTATGTTTTCGGTGGGCGGCACAGCTTATGTCTATTTGTTTATGGTATATACTGCATGATTAATGTAGTTACTGGTCCCGTCAATATAGCGCATACTATCCTCATACGTGCCATCAAACCAGATGAAGGGGCAGAAATCACGCTCACTCGTCGGGGCCTTTCATTTCCTCGCAAAGGCTGGCTCACCGGGCCTGGGACGGTAGATCAAGCATTGAAAATAAATACATCCCATCGTGGTATTCGTCTTGATCACCCGGATAGCTCAATTATACTTACCGACGCAGGGTTAACCATTCAAGCCGGCCAGGTACATAGCGGTCCGCGTATTGGCGTTCAATATGCAGGTGCAGACGCTCTCTTGCCCTGGCGATTCAGTTGGATTGACATGTAATAAGAAAATAGAATAAGCAACACCCCTAAGTAAACGAGGTCACTGCCCCTGCCATCTGCATTCACGTATGGGTTCGCAAAGTATACTTCATCGCACTAGCCTCATGACGGGGGTGAGGTATGCAAAGCTGACAATATCGAATAAACGAATAAACGCCCTACACGCTGTTGCCATCCATCCCTCCTCTTCTCAAATACGCCACCCAATACACACCCGCTACTAGCAAGGTACCACCGGTTATATTACCCAGCGTCGTTGCAATTAAATTGATGGCTGCACCTTCCAAGGTGATACGGCCAACACCATCTAGGACCATACCATAGGGTAGAAAAAACCAGTTGGCGATCGAGTGTTCGAATCCCATGGTAACAAAGGCACTGATTGGTAAGAGGATAGCCAGAAATTTGTCGGCCAGACTGCGACCACCCATCGCCAGCCAAACGGCCAGGCAGACCAATGCATTGCAAAGAATGCCCCGGCTGAAGGCTGCAAGAAACGAAAGATTTTCCTTGCCATCAGCGATAAGGATGGCTATTTCACCTACCTGGTTTTCATGCATGCTGCCTATACCGGCCCAGGCGACCAGCGCCACTGTTCCCAGACAACCGATCACATTGCCGGCATACACAATGAGCCAGTTGCGCAAGAGGGACCGGGTACTTATCAAGCGGCTTGCCCAAGCCATTGCCAACAAATTATTTCCGGTAAATAGTTCCGCTCCCCCGATCACGACAAGTACCAATCCCAGACAAAATGCCAGTCCGCCGAGAAGACGTGTGACACCAAAACCAAGTTCGGATCCCGTCACAACAACCGTAAAAAACAAGGCGCCAAGGGATATAAATGCCCCTGCAAGAATGGCCAGCAGCAGCAAGGTGAGGGCATCGACGTTGGCTTTGGCTACACCCAGATTTTCGACGCGTTTAGCGATTTGTGATGGTATGTAAGCATCCCTATAAATTGGCGTATTCGTGGTCATGACTGTGCTTGTTGAAATCCTGGAAATTGATTTGATATTTCTTGAAAGGAATAAATACCAAGATAGGGGCATTTTATTAAAATGGATTTATGGATTTGAAGGCTTGGTCCGTATCCAGGTGAGCGCCTGTGATCAGTTAGTTGCAGTTCAAACCGATTATTTAATCGAGGATACGGCGCATCCAACCCTGCCTGACAATATAAAGAAGGCATGAGGCGGACTATGGGGCTGATGTATTAATATTCAAATTAAATCAACAATAGTTAACTGTTTAACGGCCCTGCCTTCCCCCGGCTTTCTTAGGTCGGCCCTCAGGCTGGGGCGTTCCAGACCAAAGAGGATATCCTAATTTTAAATTTCATAAGCCAGGGGCAAGTCAAACAATGCATTTGCTTTGACAAATTTTGGTCTACGTAAATATAACTTGTCAAAGCCTCAGCGCTGAAGACAGATTATATTTCAGCGATTTGTCAATCCCTATCTGCTATTCATTTGATATTGCAAACACGTCGAACAATCGAGCTACAACGTCTACCTTTGGCACAAGGTCCAAATACCCGATATGCCATTTTCATATCATGATCCATCAGCATTAAAAGCCCGGGCGGCATCGCTTGGGTTTTTTCTGTGTGGAGTGGCCAAGGCGGAACGAATGGAAGAAGAAGCACGCCGGCTTGAAGACTGGCTGAATCAGGGCAACCATGGTCAAATGGCCTATATGGCCAACCATTTTGATCTTCGTGTTGATCCTACCCAATTGGTGCCCGGTGCCCGCACCGTCATCAGCCTGGCATTTAACTATCACAACCCGGATAAGCCGGCCGATCCCAATGCTCCGCGCATCAGCCAGTATGCCTATGGCGAAGATTATCACCAAGTCCTTCGCAAAAAACTCAAGACCTTGCTCGCCTGGATTCGGGATATTTATGGCCAGGTTCAGGGACGGGTATTTGTAGACTCGGCACCGGTGCTGGAGCGCGACTGGGCGCGGCGGGCCGGCGTAGGGTGGGTAGGCAAACACACACTTTTAATTCATCCCAAAGCAGGGAGCTATTTTTTCCTGGCCGAACTAATCATTGATCTTCCTTTTGCGCCGGATCCTCCCATACGTGATCATTGCGGTACCTGCAAGCGCTGCATTGATGCCTGCCCGACCGATGCCATCTCCCCGGAAGGGTATTCACTGGATGCTTCCAAATGCATTTCCTACCTCACCATCGAATTGCGGGATGCCATACCGAAAACATTTGAAGGCAAAATGGAAGGCTGGATTTTTGGCTGTGATATTTGCCAGGAAGTGTGTCCCTGGAACCGATTTGCTTCTCGGCATGATGAACCGACGTTTGAGGCTGCCGCTGGTTTGCTTGAAATGGATAAAGCAGATTGGAAGGAAATAACCGAAGAGACATTTAGTGTAATGTTTTCAAAATCTGCTTTGAAACGGCCTGGTTTTGAAAGACTTGGTCGCACCATCCAGTTTGTAACCGATTAACCCAACAAGGCAAATGAACAAGAATTTTATTGACCGGGCAACCGTAACTTTTTATCTTCACCCTTATGAATAAATGGTGGCTCACCTTGCGACAAGGCCGTACTATAGCGCTTATCGCCTCCTTGATCCTGATCAGTCTGGTCGTCTATTTTTTTGCTGATATCGTTACCTACATCCTGCTGGCCTGGGTTATTTCAATGATCGGAGCGCCGTTTATGAATCTGCTAAAACGAATTCGTTTTAAGGGTCGGAGCGTTGGTCCTTCCTTCCGCGCGGCCATTACGCTGGTCCTCTTTTTTACCGTACTTGGTATGTTGGTGTGGATATTCGTTCCTATGATAATGGCACAGGCCATTTCTATATCCAAAGTGAACTATGTCGCCATCGCCCAATCTCTCGAAGAGCCGCTGGAAGCACTCAACCAACGATTGGCAGAAATCGGACTGGTCAACGACACAAGATCACCTTCCGAACAAGTCATCAGTGCCTTGCGCACCTGGTTTGAACCGGCTAAGTTTGGTGCTTTTTTTACATCGTTTCTGTCTTTCGCCGGCAACCTGGCGATCGGATTATTCAGTGTCATATTTATTGCCTTTTTCTTTTTGCGTGAAGAAGGACTTTTTAAAGACTTTGTAAGCAGCCTTGTACCCCAGGAATATACATTCAAAGTAAGGGACGTCATTGATGAGGTGAGCGATCTCCTTTCGCGTTACTTTGGAGGCATTGTCGTTCAAATCTCCTTGATCACCATGATTGTTACCTTTTTTCTGGAGCTGAGTGGTGTCCGAAACGCGCTGCTCATTGGATTTTTTGCGGGGGTCATTAATGTCATTCCTTATATCGGCCCAATCATAGGTGCTGTCTTCGGGGTGATGATGACTATTTCTTCCAATTTGGACCTGAACTTCTATACCGAAACGCGCCCCTTGTTATTAAAAGTGCTTGGCACATTTGCCCTTGTGCAGTTGATGGATAATTTCATTTTTCAGCCGTTTATACTTGGGAGCCGGGTATTGGCTCATCCACTGGAGATTTTTATCATAGTCATGGTAGGCGCCAAAATTGGTGGCATACCGGGTATGGTACTTGCGATCCCGGCATATACCGTACTGCGGGTCATCGCACGCGTATTCCTCAATCAGTTTAGCCTCGTCCAGAAAATAACTCGCAGAATGGAGGAACATCGAAACGGCCAGGACCTAATCCTTTGACATGGCCACAATGACGATTCCTCAGGTTTGGGATATCCTTGTCGTTGGCGGAGGAGCTGCCGGCTATTTTACAGCGATCACAGCTGCCGAGGCAGCCCCTGGCTTGCAGATAGCTATCCTGGAGAGGGGGAAGGAAGTCCTTGAAAAAGTTCGCATTTCCGGTGGAGGGCGATGCAATGTGACCCATGCCTGCTTCGATCCGAAGGATTTAATTACATATTACCCCAGGGGCAGCCGGGAGTTGCTTGGTCCCTTTATGCGGTTTGGTCCTGCAGATACGATTGACTGGTTCAGGAAGCGCGGTGTCCACCTAAAAACAGAAGCCGATGGCCGCATGTTTCCCAATACGGATAACTCTGACACAATTGTGCAATGCCTGCTTCAAAGTGCCCGAAATGCTGGTATCCGGCTTTTTGCCGGGTCTCGATTAGAGCAGATTCAAGCACCTGCCGATATGGTTGGCTCCTGGCAACTAAAGGTCAGTGGGCAATGGCTCCAGGCACGCAAGGTGATGGTCGCGACGGGTAGCAGTCCGGCGGTTTGGAAATTGCTCGGCACCCTCGGGCTGGCCCTTGTAGAGCCGGTACCTTCCTTATTTACATTCAACATCAAAGACCATCGCATGACGGGATTGGCAGGGGTGAGCGTATCAAAAGCAATTGTCAGGTTGGAAGGCGACCCATCTTTAGCCGCCGAAGGACCTCTGCTCATCACCCATTGGGGTCTGAGCGGGCCGGCAATACTTCGGCTATCAGCCTGGGGTGCAAGGCAAATGGCAGATTGGTCTTACCAGTTTGTGGTGAGGGTTACATGGCTACAGCTTGATCGGGAAGGCTTGGAGAATTGGTTTCAGCAACAGCGTGAGTCGGCACCCAGGAAGCTTGTGGTCAACACTGTCCCTATAACGTTGCCGGCCC
>JBBQMA010000128.1:0-6871 GCA_038328415.1 Chitinophagales bacterium
GTGCTTATACATCATTACGACGGATCTGATATCAGACATTTCGCCAAAATTCATCCAATCATTAACCCCATCAAAACGCAAAGTTGAATGGTGATTCAATATAGGAATGCTTTCAACATAAACGGGGCTGTTTGTAACAGCCAACGCAAATGCATCATTATCGCTATTTTCTCTGTTGCCCCATGTCATCACCTGATTTAATGAAGGATGAAACTCGATTAAACTGTCAGCATCTAGCCAAAATGACAAAATGGGCAACTCATTGGGCAAGAAACAAAAGGAGCTAGACCTTATTTCTATTATGGTTTCAAGCGTGTCTATGCACCCTCCTGACTTTTCGAAAAAACGTGAAACTTTATATAAACCTTCCTCTTCAAAAGTATTGTTAATCTCAGGCCCGGTGCCTGTAAAGACAATTTCACCAGAACCATTGGTAATTTCCCAATTAATCGATTCTATACCCTCAAAGCTTATTTCAGATTCGTCGGTTATCACAGTTTCGTACCCCGCACAATTATTCTCTAAAGTTTCACTGAGGTTAATTTCAGAGGGAATCAAAACGAGAGAATCAGCTAAAGCCAAACAGCCTTCCGAACTTGTGATTTCCAGTACGACATTGTATGCTCCAGGCTCGTCGTAAACGTGGTTTACGTCCTGTTGATCCGAAAGAGCGCCATCTCCAAAATTCCAGCTCCATGAAATAATCTCGGACCCTTCTATCGGAACAGATAAATCATTAAAGCTTATGACGGCACTAGAACAATCCTTTGTAAAATCAAATGCAGCGCTGGGACCTACACCAGTTATTGTTACTACTGTTGATGCTGAGTTTACGCAGCCATTTGAATTTGTAACTGTGAGAGAATAGATTTGACTATTGTCCACAGGTATACCGACATCTGTTGACCCTGTATTCCATAAAAAGTCCAGATTTGCCTGGCCCTCAATCGAGCTACTGAGAATATTACCTACACAAAGGTCAATTTCGGCAGGCAATGACACCAAAGATGGAAAAGCATCAATGATTACAATAACTGATTCAGAATCAAAGCTACAGCCCTGAAGGTCGATTGCAGAGTATGAATACGAACCTGCTTCTGTTACTAAAAATGATTCATTGGTGCTACCATCTTGCCATTCCAGATCAAAACCTGGAAGCTGAGGGTTCCAAATAGAATCGCTACCAAGGCACAACTCAAAATTATCGATTGTGAATCCCGGATACTTCACATTGATGCTGGCAGTGAGTACTTCACCAAAAATAGTTGTCGCCGTAACGTTTATCATACCTTCTGAAGAAATGGTGGTAGAGGATGAAGTTGAACCATTCGACCAGGAAACGGAAGAATAGCGGTCAGGGACAGTGATCACAGTATCGCAATAGGAGCTCAATACGAGCTCAGCAGGCAGATTTAAAGGAGGCGCATAATAATCTAAAAAATACTGTTCTATCTCGTCTGATTGCTCTGGAGTATGTGAACTAGAGTAATACAAAACTTCAGCTATTGAACCATTAAAACTCCAATTCAAATCACTGCGGGTTCCAATTCGAACGACTTCCACAGGTGCTTGATCTGGAATTGTGCTTTCGACTGAGATTTCTCCGAAGTTGATGTCAAAATTCATTAAATCTTGAGGGGCATTGTAGTTCATTTGAATGAAATAAAATGAACTAGCACTCAATGCTTGCGTGGTTTGTGCCTGAACTGCCCCATTGAAGTAAACAAAACGTTGATTGCTGTTGGTAAATCCAAACCCTCTAGTTCCTGGAGTCAATCCTATCAGATATTGAACAGGATTGACGAAACCCGCTGTTTTGATTAAAGCATAAATCGTATAGGACGAAGTTGAATTTGACGGAGTAATGTTTAAAAATGGCCCGGTTTGGCTACCTCCGATAAATACACCGGGTTGTTCAGTAAAGACATTGTTGACCAATGTAGGCCTTCTGGTTATCAAGGCATTTGTAGCCGTCAGATTATTATTCAAACTTCCCCACTCTGCAATCTTTCCATTGGTAATCAAGATTTCCTCATTACTTCTTAACCAGAATTCTAAATTTGCAAAGGATAATGGATCTTGAGCATAAATAAGCAATGAAGGAAAAAAAGCGACTGCACAGAAGATTATTATTCTCAAATTCATTTTTACGACTTTGAATGGATAAAATTACGAATAATGACACCGCAATTTGCTTATTCTGCTACAATCGTTACGATCATCTCAAGAATACATTAGCAGAACTCGTCAAATATGATTTACACCATTTCGAACTCTTCATATTTTGCGACGGCCCTAAAGACCTTCTTGATGAAGTTAAAACCAAAAATGTTCGAAGTCTGATAAACGAACAACTGGCTAAAGGTTTGAAAGCCCAAGTTGAATGGCATGAAGTCAATCAAGGTCTGGCTAAATCGATCTTCAAAGGTCTAAATAAAGTGTTTTCGAATTATGAAAAAGCAATAGTCCTAGAAGATGATATCTTAATTCGAAAGGGGTTCTTAAATTTTCTCGAAAAAGGTTTAAATGCCTATTCGCTGAATGAAGATGTGGCAGGTATCGCGGGATACTCCTATTTTAACCAGCCATTCAAGAATAACTATTTTTTGCCTGTAGGGACATCTTGGGGGTGGGCTACATGGAAAAGAGTTTGGGATAATGTAAAAAATGATCCTACTTTCTATAAAAGCGAAATTCGCAGACAAAACTTAAAAGACAAATTTAATTTCGGAGGATATCCCTTTTACAGTATCCTTGAAGCTACAGAAGCCGGAAGGAACAGTTCGTGGGCTATTCAGTTTTATGCATCCTTCTTCCTTCAAAAGAAGCTGTTCTTATATCCGAATGTGAGTCTGTGCGAAAATACTGGTTTTGATAGCAGCGGAACGCACACTTCATCTGCAAATGCAGGGTTTAACAGCGATGACAACACCAACTTACTCTCATTGAACATGCCTGAAAAGGTCACTTTGGACTCTAAAGTAATCCGGAAAATAAAAAAGAAAATGAGACAAATGTCAGGAAAATCCTTTACTATTAAAGTAAAAAATAAGATTAAGCGAATTCTGAGAAAATGACGGACAAAGATCGAATGTTGATTGCAAACGCAATTTTAATACCTGATGGCTTAAAATCTATTGAAGAAGCGGAATTTTCGGTCTTTTCTCAATTTGGAGATGACGGAATAATCCAGTACTTAGTCAAACACACCCAATTACGAAGTGATTTTTTTGTTGAGTTTGGCGTGGAAGATTACCGAGAGTCCAATACCCGTTATCTGCTCATGAATAACAATTGGAGCGGTTTTGTGATGGATGGCAGCAAAGCAAATATTGATAAAATAACCAGTTCCGACTATTATTGGAAGTACGACTTACAAGCGTTACAACAATTTGTTACAGCCGAGAATATCACATCTGTTTTAAAGCAGTATTGCCCAGCCGAAATAGGTCTGCTGCATATCGATATTGATGGCATGGACTATTGGATTTGGCAGGCCATTTCAAAAGAGATTTTACCAGACATTGTCGTCCTTGAATACAATAGTCTATTCGGCCCAAAGCGTGCCATTACCGTGCCCTACACCAGCGATTTCCAGAGACTAAAGGCGCATTATAGTGGACTCTATGCTGGGGCGTCAATTGGAGCAATGTGCCAGTTATCCAATCAAATGGGATACACTTTTATGGGGAGTAACAGTGCGGGAAACAACGCTTACTTTATTAGAAATGAGCTCCTAAACGAACACCACCCTACTCCAAGTCTTGAAAATGGGATCAGAAATTCCAAATTCAGGGAATCACGAGACAAATATGGCAAGCTTAGCTACCTTCGCGATTCTGAAAGACTGGCAGAGATTAGAACCATGCCTATTTTCAATACAACTACAAGTCAAATAGAATCTGTCTAATATGTACAAGTATCCGGTATATCAGCCATCCTTGGGTGCGGAAGAGAAAACAAATGTCTTGGAGTGTTTGGATACGAATTGGATTTCTTCGAAGGGGAAATTTGTAGGAGCTTTTGAAGCCGAGTTTGCAAAATACCACGGCATGCATCATGCCTTGACTGTCACTAATGGCACCACCGCGTTGCATTTGGCCATGCTCACGCTTGGGATTGGTGAAGGCGATGAAGTAATTGTCCCTACTTTCACTTACGTGGCACCTGTGAATTCTATCAGGTATGTTGGAGCCACGCCGGTATTTGTAGATTGCTATCCGGATACATGGCAGATGAGCATTGAAGAAACGCGAAGAAAGATAAATCCAAAAACCAGAGCGATCCTGGCAGTACACGTTTATGGACATCCCTGCAAACTAGATGAATTGAGAAGCATTTGCGATGAGCATGGTATTTTTTTAATCGAAGACTGTGCAGAATCAATTGGATCAAGATATAAAGACAAACTCACAGGTACCTTTGGAGACATCTCGACTTTTTCTTTTTACGGAAATAAGACAATCACCACCGGTGAAGGTGGAATGATTTTAACCAACGACACCACCCTTGCCGACCGTGCTCTGCACTTCAGAGGACAAGGCCTTGCTAAATACAGGGAGTATTGGCATGATGTGGTGGGCTATAATTTTAGAATGACCAATATTTGTGCAGCCATTGGGTTGGCACAATTGAAAAAGCTAGATGCCGTGCTGAAACAAAAGCAAGCTGTTGCAGACATGTATCGGCAATTTTTAGATAATTCAGTTGAAATGCACAGAATAGCAAAAGATTGCTTTCATTCATATTGGATGGTCACAATTCTTGCAAACACCGAAGAAGAGAGGGAGCCGCTGAGAGCACATTTGAAAAAAGCGGGGATAGAAACTAGACCTGCTTTTTATCCTGTACATACAATGCCCATGTATTCCGAAAAATTTGAAAAGCATAAAAATGCTGAAAGCATAGGATGGAGAGGCATAAACCTGCCTAGTTACCATGTCCTAAATGAATCAGATATACAATTTATTGCCCAAACGGTACGCAATTGCAAATATGACTGATGACTCTTTGGTACTTATAGGTTTTGGTGGGCATGCCGTGTCGGTTATCAGTGCTGCGATTTCAACCGGAATTAACATCAAAGGTTACGTTGATTTCGAAAAATCAACCACCAATCCTTTTAAATTATCCTATTTGGGTTCAGATGAAGAATATTTAAAAAATCCGCTAAAGGCAAGCAGTCATTTTTGCGTAATTGGACATAACCAAACCAGATCAAAGGTTCAACAACTCTATGAAAAATCGAACTTAGTTTTTGGTTCAATTAAACATGCCACTGCCTGGATTGAACCGACAGTCGTATTAGGAAAGGGCGTTTTTATTGGCGCAAATGCATATATCAATGGGCTCGCAAAAATTGGTGATGGAGCCATCATAAATAGCCATGTCAATATTGAACATGGGTGTGTTCTTGGCAAATTTAGTCATATCGGACCTCACTCCTGCCTTGCAGGAGATGTAGTTGTCGGAAAAGAGACATTCGTAGGAACCGGGTGCACCATAATTCCTGGAATTAGAATAGGTAAATCAGTATTAATCGGAGCGGGGTCTTTGGTGATTAATGATATCTCAGACCTCACAAAAGTGTTTGGAAGCCCAGCAAAGCCGCGCTAAATTGAACATTCTATTCTACATACCACGTGTAACTCAGCAACAAGGAGGCGTATACAACTATGCCATCCGAATTTTGGACGCCTTGATTTCGACACAACACCAAGTTTACGTTTTAAATTTTACAGAACCTGCAAATTTAAAAGCACGCTACTCGAAATATGATAATATCATTGTCATTAGTGAGCAGCCTTCATTTGCAGAAAAGCTCAAATTCAAATTTTTAAGAGTTATTAAATTATTAGAGCCGGAATTTCCATCTCTCACAAATTTTAAGCCCCAAACGTCTATTGACGTTCTATGCAGGAAATATAAAATAGACATCATCCATTCACCCCACCAAGGATATCCAAATCAATCCTGTACTAAATTGATTTTCACCCTACATGATTTACAGGAGTTATACATGCCCGAAAATTTTAGCCCGCTCCAACGAGAAGTCAGAGCAAAGAGCAACCGGATAGGGTATGAAATTGCTGCCGGAATCATAGTGAGTTATGACCACGTAAAAAGAGATGTCATGAAGTATTTTGGAGTGAATTCCACAAATGTCTACCCACTCTTTATCGGAGCGTCCGACAATTCACTCATCCCACGCATGGAAAATCCAGATTTTGACGAAATTGAGTACCCCTATTTACTCTATCCCGCAGCAACCTGGCCTCACAAGAACCATAAGTCCTTGATTCGTGCCTTTAGGATACTCCAGACCAGACATCCTAAATCGGAAAAATTAAGATTGATTTGCACAGGCCACAAGACTGAATATTTTAATGAATTGGTTCAATTCATTTCAGAAAATCAACTTGAAGCATTTATCGAATTTAAGGGAGTTGTCTCAGATTCCGAACTCAAAGCATTATATCAACAATGTCTCGCAGTCGTTGTGCCTACAAGGTATGAAGCGGGAAGCTTTCCTTTGATGGAAGCTATCGCTCAGGCAATCCCGGTAATTTGTTCAAATGTTACTTCTTTGCCTGAGACCATTGCAGATGATCGGTTTACATTTGATCCTGACAACGTAGATGACATAGCGGATAAGATGAAAAAAATCGCATTTGATAAGACGTACAGGGAAAACAATATTTCTAACTCTTTAAAAATTAGAAATACGGTAATGAACCAACCCATTGCAGAAAAGTTGGATGCGATTTATACCGGTATTTTGTGTCAATGATTGAAACCCGCATTACCCCACCTTCCAAAATCTCCTTGGGCTTCTCTGAGCTCTGGCAGTACAAGGAGCTTTTTTACTTCT
>JBBQMA010000129.1:0-6869 GCA_038328415.1 Chitinophagales bacterium
CAAATCACAAGGAGTAGAAATATTTTCTGTTTGTACGAAATTGACGGACAAGGTACCCGATTGTTGGAAAATGGTGGAGGAGAAGGGGATGGATATCTTTTTAAATGTGGTTGATCCTTATCATCAGTCCAAGTTTAGCACGTTGTACGATGTGCGGTCCACACCACAGATTTTTATTCTGGATGATAAAAAGGAAATACTGCTCAAACGAATTTCGACCGAACAATTGGAAGAAGTGATGGGTGAGCTGCTTGAACGTAGGAAAAACATCCAGAACGAACTTAAGTAGGACGTTAAATTACACTTCAAGTGAGTATTGGTAAGCCCCAATGTTTTTCTTTGATTGGCTCTAAGGGTCAAAATGGAATCTTTAGAATCGGATAACTGGCCGGGCAGGATAACAAGCCAAGTAGACATGTCGAATTGATTTGGCAATTCAAAAAATGTCTTTTTTCGCCAATCAACCTTCTCAGCAACCTTGGAAAGGTTTTTCTGGGCTTATTCCTTTTTACCCAGAGGATTCCATTTTTTGAGTTTTTCCTTGATTTTGTCAGCCTCTTGTTTCGCCTTGTCGCCACCAATCTCTTCTATTTTCTTTGTGGCTTCATCGCCTATTTTTTTGGCAGCTTCCTCTTTTGCTTTTGCAATGGCAGAGTCCAGTTTGGCCTGAGCCTGTCCTTTAAGGGTGTCAATACGTTTTTCAACTTCTTTTTGAGCCTGGTCCTTGATTTCGTCCACTTTTTTCTTTGCGAGTCGCTCCAAACTGTCTTTGGCTTGTTGACCAATGTTGGAGGCTTGATCCTTAAGTTGGTCACCCATCGATGTGCCACTTTCCCCTTCGGTGCCGAGGACACGGAGACTATATTTCGGGGTGCTCATTGTACCACTCATCCCAATGGCAAGATTGATGAATTCGCCCAGGCCTACGTTTAGACCCTTTTTTGCAGCTTCGCTTTCCAGCCATTTCATGCCAGTATTTGCTGATGCGGTTATACCTGTTTTATCCAGATATTTTCTTGGAATTTTTGCTCTAACCTGGTAGTCCATATCCATATCCAGACTGTGTTTACCACCAATTTTGAGTGCGATATCTTTGTAATTATGATCGAACTCTTTGAGTTCTACGACACCTTGCTTGATTTCGAACCAGTTTTTGGAATTTTTAAGGTTCATAGTTTTGAGCTCTGCTATATTTAGTTTTTCAGCCAGGCCTTCCAATGGTTTGAAGCCCTTAAGAGTACTGTTGAATGTCTCCAAAAAGCCGGCAGCATCCAGACTGGAGGGGATAGGTGACATATCACTGGAAAGCAGGCCGTCCATGACCATACTGGTCGAAAAACGCCCTTGCAGGTAGGATCCAATTGGCGCCAACTTGCGCATGGTATTAAATTTTTCAAAGACCTGTTTGAAATCAAGTTGTTGCAAATCATATTTGAAGTTAAAACCTGGTTTGGCAATGTCCTGGGCATTGTAGGAGCCACTCATATTAAGTTTTCCGCCTAGTCCATCGGCCTTGAATTCCTCTAATAAAGCTATTTGATTGCCAAGGGCAACCTTAGAGCGCACGTTTCGGAGGTCAAGATTAGTATAGATCAGTTGATCAATGGAGGCATTAGTGCGGACTTCAATATCCGCAGGAATCGCGATAGGCGCATAGGGTTCACCAGAGGAATTATTACCAGATTCGGAGGCGGGCATGAGTTCATTGAGGTCAATGACGTGGGCATTTTAATTCATCACACCTCTGAGAATGTCTGTTCCTGCCATCCAGCCAAACAGGTTCTCCAATTGCCCGTCTATTTTAAAATCGGATCGGCCCAAGCGGCCTGAAAGCTCTGTGGCTTTTAGAGAGCGCGGTCCGGCATTTCCTATGATCTTTAGGTCGTTAATGGTCATTCCAGAGGAGACCAATTTGCCTATTCGGGCATCGAGGTTCAGGTCAAATTGTTCCGTTGGCAGTCCGATGGCCATACTATCTTCCTGAGGCACTTCCGTAACTGACTGGTCGGGTGATTCTGACCATTCGTCAAGGTCAAGCAGGTTGCTTTTTACTTCAAATTTCCCCTTTAGCGTGCGTTCCGGATGGATAAATGCCAAGATATTGTCAATCCGTGCCTGGATCGTCAAATCACTTTTGCCAGCTTGGATGGCTAAGTTTTTGGCAACAACAAATTGGGGTGAAAATGTTACTTTTCCTGAACGGATATGTATTAATGGTTGACCCTCAGCTTGATATTTAATATTCTCCAGGTTGGCTTCTCCTTCCAGATTCACCTCATCATAGCGGCCTTGATCAAGTGCCGACATCCTTGCTGCGAGTTGAATATCAGCAACAATCTGCCCGCCAATCGTTGCAGCATCCAACGGAAAAGCCTGGCTAAGCATCAAAAGATCCAGCGTCCCTTTCAATCCTGCTTTTACATCAGGGTCTGTCATGGGGTCTCTTAAAGATAAAAATCCGTTTACGGGCTGGTTATTTATTTGAAAACTGAATGCCGGGAGATCAATTTCCAGGTCGTTTAAGGATTGATTGGGTTGATTGATAGTAAGATCCAAAACAATCTTGTCTATGGAATGTGGCAACGACGGGTACTTAATACGACCATCCTTTATTGCGCTCTTGATATTAAATGAAGGCATGGAGGTTTCGTTATATATACCTTTTACCCAGGCATCCAACGAAAAGCTTCCTGAAGATTCCAGTTTGGCATAATCTGCCGTATATGCGCCCGGAATGATAGACCACAATTCACTCAGCTTGTTGGAGGGTGATGTGACACTTAAATCCAACACAATATCTTCTGCAGGCATGTCGATTTGCCCATCTGCCTGTAGTTTTAAATCATTGATTGTCAATGTATTTTCCTTGAACTTAAAGGACATTGCATCCATATCAATATCCAGTTTGGCATCCATCGTAGCACGTGCATTTGTAAAATAGTCTGTGCCATCATAGTTCAGATTGAGCGTATCCACTTTGGTGCGGGTATCCAGTTCAAAGCGCGTACTGGCAAAATCTCCTGATCCTTCATGGTCCAGTCCAGTCATTGAAAACAATACCGGCATGGAGCGATCCTCATAACGTAGGGCACCATCTAATATGCTGTAAGCCTCTATAGCTCCTTCTAAAGCTGACGGAATTTCTTCTTCGTTTTTTGCTAATGAATCGGGGATGGTGATATCGTAATTTGCACGACCATCTTCCAGGACCAGAATGCGAATATCCGGTTCTATCATATGTATCTTGCGGATACGAAGGGGTGCATTTTTTTTGAGTAGATCCCAAATCGACAGAGCCACCAATGTTTCCTTACTTTTGAAAAGCGGATAGCCTTCAAATTCCTCCTGACCAGTAATGGATAATTCCGTCAAATTGACAGAAAGGAGTGGAAATTGACGAAAAAGGGAGACATCTACATCCTTGAAATCAACAGTGGCCCTCAAGGTGCGATTTGACTCCTCCTTCACCACTTCGAGTATTTCATCTTTGTAAACCCTTGGAATAATGAATGCCGCAGCAATCAATAACAAGAATAAACTAAACAGGGCTATAAGTGCGAACTTCAGGATTTTCATAAGCAGACAAAGATTGTGGTCCTATAACGTATAACTTTGACCCAAAGGTTTATGATTCGTCATTTTTTATTGAATTTGGATGGAAGAGAACAAGGTAATGACCAGGCCGGTTTATTTCGTAGATAGCGATTTGGCATTGAACGCGTTATGGGATGTCCTTGATCATGCCGATTGGTTTGGTTTTGATACTGAGTTTATAGGCGAAAACCGGGAGATACCGCTGTTGTGTTTGTTACAGGTGATTACCGACGATGCCATCTGGCTTGTGGATACCATTCATGTGCCTGGGTGGGAGCATTTTGGACAGTATCTGACTAACCCAAATATCTTGAAACTTACCCATGCTGGCGAAAATGATTTCAGGTTGATGTATCAATTACTTGGCGTTTTGCCCAGTAACACGTTTGATCTCCAAGTGGCAGTAGGGTTTGCCGGACTTCGATATCCCGCATCACTGACAAATATTCTACAAGAGGTTCTTGGGCAAAGTTCATCCAAAGGATTTACCGTAGCGGACTGGACCATACGGCCCTTGCCTGAAAAGATGAAGCATTACGCTGTTGAGGACGTCCGTTATCTGGAGCAACTATATAAGGAAGTTACTAAAAAGTTAACATTGTTGGGTCGCTTTGAATGGGTGAGGGATGAGATGAAGCAATGGGAGGCGGAAAGTTATTATCAGAGTGATCCACTCAAAAGATTATTGCAACAAAAGTCGATTGCCGGATTTCCCGAAGCTGAGAAATTGTTCATGATGCGTCTTGCCATTTGGCGTGTTGATGAAGCCCTTCAATCAGGCAGGAAACCTGATGAAATTCTAAACAACAAGCAATTGATGGAAATGGCAAGAGTGATCCACTCAGGTAGTGAAGGGTTGTTTCGCAGCCGCATCCTTCCTAAGGCTTTTATCCGGAATATGCTAGACCAATTACTCCAATGGTATGGGCAGGCACCTACAGCCAACGAGCTGGCTACCCTGTATGCATACGCACCCAAAGACGTGGTCGACCCTGCGATCGAAGCTCAAACGCTCCTAGTTCTGCAACTTTTGCAGACCTATTGTATGGGCGAGGAGATGTCCATTGATCTGCTGTTACCGGCTTCTGAATCAAAAAAATATCGAATATTCCCGGAGTACAGGTTCGCAGGGTTATATTCAAGTTGGAGGAGAACATTTCTGCCTGAAGTATGGAAGGACCTTTTGGAGAACAGGGCCAGTCTCAAGGTAAGCATTCAGCCTAATGGTATTTTACTGTCACATTCTTAATGCGCATGGATCCTCTGTTAGAAATATCAGGGCTTACTGTGACGCTCCATTCCTCGGGACGGTATTTCCCTGTCCTTACAGACATCAATTTAAGTGTTTACCCTGGCCAGGTTACGACATTATTAGGGGCTTCCGGTTCGGGAAAATCAACGATAGCTGCTTTGATATCAGGGGTTTATCCTCATGATTTCTATATCATTGAGGCAGGCAATATCTGGTGGAAGGCAGATGACCAAGTTATTGACTTGCTGACACTTCCGCCTTCCTCAAGAATGGCATTATTAGGAAGGAAAATCTGCCAGATTTATCAAGAGCCGGATGCCGCCCTTAATCCGGTCTTGACAATTGGCGCCCAACTCAGTGAAATCGCCAACTCTAATGATTCACTTGTTCAGATTAAAAAATTGTTACTTCGTTTAGGGGTTGACCCGGACGTCTATTGGGATCGGTTTTCGTGGCAACTATCAGGAGGGCAGCAACAGCGAGTATTGTTAGCTCAAGCTGTATTTCCCAGACCTAAACTTATTATTGCAGATGAGCCAACTGCAGCTTTAGATTGGGGGCACCAACAAGACTTTTTAGCCCTTCTGAAGGAGTGTTTGACCGATGAACCATACCCAGGTATACTTTACATTACTCATGATGATAATCAGGCTTATCAGCTCTCTGATTCGGTGAACATACTGAAACAAGGCCGTATCGTTCATTCTGGTCCTCAGGAAACGTTGCAAGCCAGGGGAATGCAATCCAGTCGACCAATTTTTAAAGCTCCAATTATTCCAGATCCTTTGAATGTTTCACTAAAAGGACCAGTTTTACAGGTAGAGCAACTATCTGGTGGATACCGACCTCTGGAAAATGTAATTCACAATGTTAATTTCAAGGTTTACTCTGGCGAAATATTAGGTATAGCTGGAGATTCAGGTTCGGGCAAATCAAGTATTTTAAAGGGAATTCTTGGATTGCTTCCTTTGCAATCGGGCGAAATTAGTTCCTTTGGTAAGCCATTAAATGATACCCAAAAGCACCGGTTGTGTAAATTGATTTATCAGGATCCCGGTCGTTCTTTAAACCCGGTGATGACCATCGGTAAAGCTTTTGAGGAAATACAAGCAGGAAATAAAACAGATGGAATGGTGGGTATTTTTCAAGTGCTTGAAAAGGTGCAGCTTGATCAAGGTGTCTTGGCTAAGCTGCCTCATATGTGTTCCGGAGGACAAAAACAACGAATTGTAATTGCAAAAGCCTTGCTCAATAATCCTGACGTTTTACTCTGCGACGAACCCTTTTCCAGCCTTGACCCAGAAATGCAGTACGATTTTATAAATTTGTTTAAACGCTTATGCTCATCGGAAGGGTTAGGAGTGGTACTGGTAGCTCATAATATACCCCTGTTGATGGAAGCATGTGATAGGATCTGCATCATTCAATCGGGCCGAATCATTGCGAATGAAACCCCGAAGTTGCTACAAGCATCAACTGACCCGGAAATCATCAAATTCCTCCAAAACTAAGATTTTAGTCATTTCACACAACTTTTTGTCGTGTAAATCAGTTAATTGGTCGATACTAATGTGTTAATTCCTACTATTAGTTATATTTGCAAGATGGCTAACCACACTAAAAAAGCGCAGTTTTTCTGGGTTCTTCTGGTCGCAGGATGTGGAGTAGGTTTATGGATATTCTCAAGTGACTTTACTAAGTCGGACTTGAAAGTAAATCAGATACCTGTTGTCGAACATGTTAACGAAGAGCAATCCAGATCATTAAGTATGGAGGGTGTTGTCATTACTTTGGCCAAGGCTGTTATGCATGCCATGCTCCCTAGCAGAGGATAACACTCGTTTTTCTTTCCTTATTTCTTTTCTCTAAATATCGGGTGATTCCAACTACGCTCATCCAGGGCGGATTGGCTTTATCATATTGTTTAATGAGGAGTTCATTCATACCTTTGGCGAAGAAATCCTGATGGATATAGTTGATAAATTTATCGGTTAATACAGTTAAATCACTATAATCAGGGTGT
>JBBQMA010000130.1:0-6861 GCA_038328415.1 Chitinophagales bacterium
GTATATCCTCCGGAAAAAGTAATCCTCTGTCATACGGTTTGACTTCCCGCTAAAAAAGCGTTCAGCATGTCTACATACTGAACGCTTTTTTATTATGTGGGCAAGGGAGCCCATTAAAAGATATTTTCCTTTAGCATTGGATTTACCACAACTAAAAAAAAATTACCTTGTAGGGGTAACTTTTTATCTGCACCCCAAATGGAAACAGCAATAAAAGTCATTTGCGTTTCAAGACAGGACAGAATAGAGGAAATGCATTTGACTTTGTATGGAATTTTAATTAATCAATCAATATCAAACTTTTTTAACCAATCAACTCTTTATTATGAAACGTTCTTTGTTCTTCGTTTTTGCCCTTCTTCTTGCAGGTTCGCTCGCAGCGCAATCAGACATGGGTGCCAAGTCGGGCGCTGCTAAAAAGACGCAATCCACTGCCAAATCTGCCCCTAAATCAAATACACAGGCTGCTGTAAACAAAGGTGCCTGCTGTATGGTCGTTATTGATGTCAAATCACCAACCGGTGACCTCGAAACAACCGTTTGGGATGCTACACCTGTGAATGCTAAAGCCGGTAATCCTACATCAAAAAAACCTGCTTGTCAAGAGCTCAATTTTGAACTCGTCAATTCGAAAGGCCAGGCTGTAACCGGATGGTCGGTGTGTGACAACTCCAAATGCCCTCCTACAGTCGCCGGCAGTCAGGCTGCCAACCAAAAGCAGATCGTACGTCAGAACCGCAAAACGGTTGATGGCAAAACACTTGCCTCCAACACTCCGGTAATTGACGCTACTACACTTGCTTCTGACGATTACACCCTTCGGGCTCGTTGCGGCACCGATGTTGTTGAACGGAAGTTTACTGTGAAAAGAGCAGGTAGCGGCTTAGATAGCTCAAAGCCAGGAAAAGCAGCTAAAAAATCAGGCAACTAGTGTTGTGTTAACGCAATAAAAGATTGCTAGGCAACAAACTATTTTGACTTTCATTAGTCAGCCCGTTCCTTCCCGGACGGGCTTTTTCTTTTTAATAATAGTCGTTTTCGGTCCTCAGTTAACAACACCTGTTCAAGCGTAAATTTTTGAAAGTACGGCCCGGCAAGAGCACTATCTTTGAAAAACCAGACGTCTTGTATGTGGTATTAATCCTGTAGGCCATTTAACGGCTTATACAGTATCATCCAAAACACCTACGAACTTGTTATTACCCACGATGCCAGGGCGCTTGCGTGATATGACTTGTTCCTGTTATCTTAGCCTCCCCTATTCAATAAATCAACGAGCGAATGGATATTTACGAGGAAAGCTTGATGCTTCACAAGCAGTTAAGAGGCAAGATCCGGGTCAATGCAAAAATTGATCTTCATGATGCGCACGAGTTGGCTTTGGTTTATTCCCCTGGAGTGGCGGCGCCGTGTAAGGCCATTGAAGCCAATCCCGATCTGGCTTATGATTATACGATTAAAGGAAATACAATCGCTATCGTCACGGATGGATCTGCGGTATTGGGATTGGGAAATATTGGTGCCTTAGCATCGATCCCGGTCATGGAAGGGAAAGCAATGTTATTTAAACGGTTTGCGGCTCTGGATGCGTTTCCTATCTGCCTGGATACCCAGGATCCGGACGAAATCATCGCCACGGTCAAACGTATTGCGCCCGTTTTTGGCGGTATCAATCTGGAAGATATTGCTGCCCCACAGAGCTTTTATATTGAAGAACAACTTCAGGATATCGGCATTCCAGTATTCCATGATGATCAGCACGGCACGGCCATTGTCACACTAGCAGGGCTAATCAATGCGGCAAAGCTGGTGAATAAGCCGTTCAGCGAATTAAAAATTGTGATCAATGGCGCCGGAGCAGCGGGTATCGCCATCGCTAAAATGCTAAAATGCGTCGATGGGTACGCCGGCGAATTATGTACGCCCGTTAAAGAGCTTCTCATTTGTGATACCAAAGGAATCATCCATCCCGACCGAGATGATATTAACGATTCGAAACGCGAAACACTCCAATGGAGCAACCTCCAACGGCATACTGGTGATGTGCGGGATGCTATCCGCAACGCAGATGTATTTATAGGCGTTAGCGTCGGTGATTTGTTGAAGCGTGATGACATTCGCACGATGGCTCCCGATCCCATTATTTTTGCCCTGGCCAACCCCACACCGGAAATCATGCCCGATGAAGCCTATGCCGGCGGAGCTGCAGTGGTGGCTACCGGCCGGAGCGATATGCCCAACCAGGTCAACAATGCGCTTGGTTTCCCGGGTATCTTTAGAGGGGCATTGGATGCCCGCGCCAAAAAGATTTCTCCCCGCATGAAACTCGCTGCAGCCTATGCCATTGCTGAATTTATTCGTGAACCCAGGAAGGATATGATCATTCCAGCTACACTCAATGAAGAAGTCGCATGGAAAGTCGCCAAAGCCGTCAAACAGGCCGCTATCGAGGAAATGGATTGAGTGAAGGTGTTTTACCGGCACCTTGCCTGGTCATTTTGTTCACATATTTATAGGACAAAGCAGGAAGATGCATTCGATTTATGATCAGATGTCGTAAATGTGGCTGGGTAATGGAGTAGCTTTTACGCTGTTCTATTAGAATATATATAAAATATATTAATAAATAAAACACACTTACATGTCACCCGTTGAGCAACAGATCATCGATACCTGGTTTATTCATCATCGGACCAATCTCATGATTTTAGATACTCTAAATGAAGAAGCCTTAACGATGACCACTTCGAAACGAGGAGGAGGCACGGTGGGTCATCAATTGGCACATATGTACAATGTACGTTTTTGGAAACTGGAAAAAATGGATAAGTTATCGGTGGAAGGATTAACTACCGTGAAAGCTGAAGACCTCAAGACGATCGCAGTACTCAAAGATCTTCACATTCTATCAGCTGAATTGGTAGGAAAGATGCTCAAATCAGGCATAGAAAATGGGGGAACGATCAAAGGATTTAAACGGGGTGTCGTTCCATTATTGGGTTATTTCATTCATCATGAGGCACACCACCGTGGGAATATTTTTCTCAGCCTAAAGCTATGTGGTTTTAAATTGCCAACGGTGCTCCAAAACGGTATTTGGGAATGGAATAAGATCTAAAGGTGGACCCTTAAATCTAATGCTTCCTGCTCTCCAAATCACTGATAAACCGGTCAACAATTTCACCAGCTTCTTTTCCAGTTGGTTTCTGGACCAGCGGATTGTTATATTTTTCCCGCATCAGCCATGCATGGGCAATATCCATATCTTTCTGATCCTGAAACTGCCAGGGTCCTTTTCCTTGAAGGTAGGTACAGAGAAACTCCTGCTCAAACTGTCCCGGTGTTGGTATCATCAATGCCGAAATACCGGAATATACCAGGTCCATAACTGTGGAATATCCAGATCGGCTTATCAGCATTCGTGATTGGCTTATCCATTGTTGAAGATCTACAGCCGGTAGAAAATGGATAATTTTTAGGTTTGGCGCCTGGACAAAATCTCGATCGGCCATTTCCTTCGTGCCTCTTATCAGGAGATGATGGCCTTCGATCCCTAAAAGCTGCTCCCGTACTTTTTGTTCTAAATAGGTTCGCTGTGGCTCAGGCCCCGATAGGATGGCTATGATATCAATATCCTTGGGCTGGTCTGTATTGGCAACATGAAAACGGGATATGGGACCAATATAGTGGACCGGAGGGTGGGAATACTGCCATGTAGCCATACCACCTGTGAGGGAGGATGCACCTTGCCAATCAGGTACCCAGACTTCTGTAAACTTGCGTATCCAGCGACGGATGATGAATTCACCTAACCGATTGCCCCATGCCCAATCGCCATAAAGCTGGAGCTGATGGGTAATGAGCACGCTGGTAATATCCTTTGCCCTGAGGCCATATCGGTTATCACTGATGACGGCATCCAGGTTATTTGTTTTTCGAAACTGACGCAACCAACGCCTCTCTTTTCTTTTGGCGGTCAATATGTTCCATGTACTCCATAGCACGTTCAGATAAATGTTGGCCGAGGGATAACTCACTTTGTAGGATGGTAACTCATGTACCACCAAATGCGGGAATTCAGCTCGAAAGAGATCAGCAGCAACGCCATCTGAAGCCAGCGAAATGTGTATACCCTTTTCTTGAAACGCCCGAATTATAGGCACACTGCGTGATGCATGACCCATCCCCCAGTTAAGCGCTGCGATAAGAATGTGCATATTGGAATTCAGCTCTAGCTGGCCAACAATTGTTTAACTACTTCCGATATCACTTTGCCTTCCGCTTTACCGGCAAGCTGTTTGTTTGCCTGACCGATCACTTTGCCCATGTCTTTCGCTGAAGTGGCACCTGTATCGTTTATTATTTGTTGGATGATGATCGTTAGCGCAGCTTCATCAAGTTGGGTGGGGAGGAATGTTTGAAGCACAGCGATTTCTTCCTCTTCAGTCTGTGCCAGGTCTAACCTGTTCTGCTGGTGGAAGATTCCTGCTGATTCCTTGCGTTGTTTGACCATCTTTTGGAGCAGCTTTATTTCAGCCTCCTCATTTAGCGCATCGCCGCTTCCACTGGTTTTAAAAAGGAGTATCGCCGCCTTTATCGAACGCAAAGTTCGCATAGCTGCCTGATCTTTTGCCTTCATAGCCTCCTTTAGGGCCGTCATGACGTTTTCTTCTAATGCCATATGTCAAAGGTAATCGTTTTGCCTTCCAAAATACCATCCAATTGTCGTGATTTAATGTTGGCTTAATAACTCAGTCACGGGAAAAGGTTATCCCTCCTCTTAGCAAAATAGATTATTTCAAAATTAATATTTTAAAAATTTGCCGTTATGTTTATTCAAACTTAAGCATGGTATGCTCGTTTGCTATTTAATCATAATATGAAAATGCAAATTATTAATATGTTGATTAACAGTTGATTGTATAAAATAAATATGAATTAGGCGAAACGAGATCGACACTTAATGCTACATCCTTCTCCAATCTAAATACTCGTTCAATGCATGCCTATTTTAAAGTATCACACCTATTGCTCTTGCATACTAAATACACTGTACCTAATTTTGTCGGGAATTCAAAAATAAATTCAATTGAAAATGTCAAGTCAGCGCACCCTTATACTTACCATGCAGCAAAGCATGTGTGTGTGTATGTGTTGTCATATGGTAAACCCATATCGGTGCTGACGTAGGCTATTAGATATCTTTTTTAAGATATGAAACCCGCGAGAGCACATGACTCTCGCGGGTTTTTTTTTGCTCAAAATGTAACTTCTTAACTGATTAATACTATGTCTGATTCAAACAACCATCGTTTCGAAACATTGCAAGTCCATGCCGGCCAAAAGGTAGATCCCACTACGAAAAGTCGTAGCGTGCCGATCTACCAAACAACCTCCTATGTTTTTGATAATTCAAAACATGCGGCGGATCTTTTTGGTCTTCGGGCTTTTGGAAACATCTACAGCCGAATCATGAATCCAACAACGGATGTCCTAGAACAGCGATTAGCTGCTCTTGAAGGGGGTGTCGCTGCTGTGGCTACTTCGTCAGGACAAGCGGCACAATTTCTGGCCATACAAAATATCGCCGAGGCTGGTGATAACATCGTATCCACCTCTTTCCTTTATGGAGGAACTTACAATCAATTCAAAGTAAGTTTTAAAAAGCTGGGCATCGAAGTTCGTTTTGCTGACGGCGATAATCCGCATTCCTTTGCCGGTCTCGTCGATGATCGTACAAAAGCATTTTACCTCGAAACCATTGGTAACCCAGGTTTTAATATCCCGGATTTTGAGGCTATTGCAGCTGTAGCGGGTCAATTTGGTATCCCTGTAATTGTAGATAATACGTTTGGTGCAGCGGGATTTATTTTCAGGCCTTTTGACCATGGAGCGAATATCGTCACAGCATCGACGACCAAATGGATCGGTGGTCATGGTACAAGTATTGGGGGAATCCTGATCGACGGTGGAAATTTCAATTGGAACAATGGTAGGTTTCCACAATTCACTGCACCTGCGGAAGGTTATCACGGACTGAGATTTTGGGACACTTTCGGCGAAGGAAATCCGTTGGGTCTGCCCAATATTGCCTTTGCCATTCGTGCACGTGTAGAAGGACTTAGGGATTTTGGCCCATCTGCATCACCATTTAACAGCTTCCTCATCCTACAGGGATTGGAAACACTTTCATTGAGAGTCCAACGGCAGGTGGATAATGCCCTTGAGCTGGCACAGTGGTTAGAAAAAAGACCAGAAGTGTCGTGGGTGAATTATCCTGGTATCGAGAGCAGCCCTTATCATTCGCTTGCTAAGCGTTACTTGCTAAATGGGTTTGGAGGGGTTTTGTCTTTCAAAACAAAAGGTGATCCGGCTTTGGCTGATGAGGTGGTCGATTCCCTCCAATTAGTGAGTCATCTGGCTAATGTAGGTGATGCCAAAACACTGATTATTCATCCAGCATCAACTACCCACGAGCAGCTTTCACCTCAAGAACAAAAGGCAAGTGGTGTCACGCCGGGCCTACTACGTGTCTCACTGGGCATCGAACATATTGACGATCTAAAAGCTGATTTTGATCAGGCGTTCAGCGCGGTATTTAAAAAGGTATCTATTCTCAACTGATGAATCCAAAAGTGTATACTTATCCGGGTGTGCTGTCGCTCGAAGCTGGTGGTGTTATCATTCAACCAAACATAGCCTATCAGCTTTGGGGACAGCCCGCTCCGGATGGTCGAAATATCGTTTGGGTGTGTCATGCACTCACCGCCAACTCAAATGTGATGGATTGGTGGGCTGGGTTGTTTGGACCCGGTAGCCCGTTCGATCCCACCGATTGGTGTATCGTATGTGCCAATATTC
>JBBQMA010000131.1:0-6839 GCA_038328415.1 Chitinophagales bacterium
CAACGTTTTCCGGTTCTACGATTCTACGAATAACCTCATCCTCAACCTCATCCTCATCCTCATAAACGATTCAACGTTTTCCGATTCTACGATTCTACCTTCTCCGTTCTACATTCTACGATTCTACGATTCTACGATTCTACGAATAACCTCAACCTCATAAACATTTCTACGATTCTACGCTTCAACGTTTTCCGATTCTACGATTCTACCTTCTACATTCTACAATTCAACGATTCAACGTTTTCCGATTCTACGATTCTACGATTCTACCTTCTCCGTTCTACATTCTACAATTCCCGTTCTTCCGGTATGACACTGCGGTCCTCCTGCTATTTCAACTTCTTCAAAACAATCAGCTTCAACCAAAAACCGGGAGTAACCAGTCGACGCCGCAATTCCAAATCAGTGTACATCTTCGAAATCACCTCCATAAAATGTTTATTACCCGATATAATATTTGCTAAGAAATTAACCAGCCAGGCACGCGACATCATTTGTTGCAGTCGGTAACTTAAATGCATTTCCTTGCCAATCACCCGCCGGATACGCGCGTCGTATTGACGCATTTTCCCGACACTAAAATCATTCGTCTCCAGACAATCCACAGCGTGCTCCGCAGCAAAGAGACCGCTATAAATTCCATTCCCAATCCCTTCGCCGGTAAGGGGATCAATCAAGTGGCCCGCATCACCCAATAACATATAATGGTCTCCACTAATGGCTCTTGGCTTGGAACCCAGTGGAAGACCAAATCCCACCACACGATCTACCCGTTCGGCATTTCGAAACCGCTCCTTTAATGAAGGATGCTCCGCCACCAGTTGGTCGAGAACCTTGTTTAAATTGACTCCCTTTTTTTTAATATAATCCGTACGCATACCAATCCCCACATTAGCATAACCATCTGGTAATGGGAACACCCAAAAATAACCGGGAATAATCGGGTCAAGAAACTGGAGCTCAATAAATTGATGTTCATGAAATCCTGTCACCCCCTTATAATATGTGCGAAGGGCTCCTGCGTGATGGGCATCCCGCTTGTGCAAACCGGCAAACTTCCGCGCGAAAACGGATTGCGCCCCACAGGCGTCTAAATAAATTTTAGTCCGAAACGTCTCCCCTCCGACACAACGAATTTCAAAGCCACCAGATACCCGAAGTACTTCATCCACCGTGCAAGCTTCCCGGAAGTCAACCAGCGACGCAAGGCGCAATTCTTCCGCCAGAAAATTGTCAAAATCAATACGACGCGCGACAAAGCCCGGCGCTCTATCTGTGCCTGCCTCCCAGGTCTGTGAAAACGGCACGTCAATGACTTTCGCGTTAGGTGCAACAAAGCGAATGCCCCACACCCCGGTCTTCCAGAGGGTACTATAAAATCGCTCTAGCATACTGGGATCAATTCGCCCCAGGTTAATCATCACCTTGCCAGAGAGGGCATCACCACATATTTTATCCCTCGGGAATGTGGCCTTGTCTGCAATTACACAGGACACACCCATTGCATTTAACTTCAAAGCGGCAGCGGCACCAGCCGGACCAGCGCCTGCAATAAAAATATCAACGGATTGCTCTGCTGCCATAGCGCCCAAGATAACTGAACTCAATCCAAATGGCCAATGCAGGGGTGTTCACCTTTTCCTACACAATTAGACCATCCCTTCGTCCACCAGTTCCTTGATGGCTAAAAGCACCGTCATCCAGCCTTCGGCATCCTTAAACCTATTGACACCATCCTCCACTTCTGCAAAATCACCCTGGGATATAACCAGTTCTACCCCTTCCTTAGCAGGCTTGATCATATAGGAAGTGACCAGATGATTTTCCGGCACATCCGGATATGTCCCCATTGGGTTAAAGGCGGTAAAGGATAATATTTTGCCAGGTTCAAAACGCAGGACCTTCCCGATAACATAATCGGTACCATCCAATTTGCCACGCCAGACTAATGGACTCCCCACCTGCCAATCCGTAATAGGCTCGCAATTGTACATATAAAGCGGAGTCATCGACGGATTAGTCAGTGCATCCCAAACTTTTTCCTTCGAAGCACTGATATTGACATAACCAGTGTAATAAATTGGTTTTTTCATAGCGTGTACAAATTTGAGTTTATATAAAACTGCCTGGGCAATCATCCAGCATTCAATAATTCAAAATCCAACTTAGGTTGCAGGTCAACTGTTTGGAACTTTGATGAAAAAAGGCCACCAAGGAACAGAATGCCAATTTCATCCCAATTCCTGAATGATTTGACAATGTACTACAACCTGATGAATCGAGACTTATAAAGCAATTAGAAACGAGAAAAAATGGTAATTTGATGTCAACCTTTTACCAAACAAAGAAACTTTCTAAACAAAATTCAATAGACAAAGCAAATTGGCCAGGGGCCAATAAAATCCTCTGAGAACATCGACAATTCTCGGCTTGCCCGTTTCTTTCTGGACAATGAGCCTGCTTGCCTCCTCAAAACGAATAAAATTTGCATTTCCAAAACCCAATTTGGGTTAATTGCCGACATTTCATCTATTAATTATATGGCCAATCTCAAATCATGATTATTTTGGAACAAAATTTATTTAACAAATGAACTATAGATCTCTATTCTGTCTGATAATTATTCTTAAAACCAGTGAATGTCTTGTGGGTCAACCGATCGCAATCGCTGATTCATGGACTTGGCAAAATCCGTTGCCACAGGGAAATCATTTGCACAAGGTAGTCTTTGAGGATAGTCTTAAAGGATGGTTAACTGGAGACGGCGGAACCTTGCTCCACACCACAAATGGCGGTAACTCCTGGCAACAGATTCATCTTGGTGGCAATACAATTCCCATTTGCCAATTGGGAATATTTAATGGGAAAACAATTTGGATTTTAGGCAAGAGTAATGCCGCGGCAAGAAGTAATGATGGAGGCATCACCTGGAAACAACAATCGGTACTGGATACATTAGGATATATATTTAACGGATATATCATCGACAGTAACAAATGTGTAGCTGCGGGCTGGAAGGGCGTTATTCGAAAGTCCGAAGATGGCGGCACTTCATGGCATAGCGTAAGTTCAGGCACGGACCAGTCCCTTCTCCATGTTTATTTTTCGGACATTCTAAATGGCTGGATTGTTGGTTCAAAAGGCACTGTTCTTAAAACAGTTGACGGTGGTCATTTTTGGGAGAAAATACCTATCGATGTAAAAGGCGATATCAGTGGCGCATTCTTCATTGATGGCCAATTAGGATGGATAGTAGGTGAACAAGGAATTATTCGAAAAACTACTGATGGTGGTGCCTCCTGGACAAAACAATATTCTAACGTATTGGGGGATATAACATGTGTTTATTTTATCAACACTTCAATAGGATGGGCGGCAGGAAAAAATGGTGTCATAAAAAAAACTATAAATGGAGGACAAACCTGGGTGATAAAGTATTATGAAGAAGGTAGAGATATCAATGATATATATTTCGTTAATGAGCAAAAAGGATGGGCAACAGGAAATAAAGGCAAGATTCTGGCCACGAAGGATGGAGGCCAAACCTGGCTTTCATTAAGCGAAGGAACCCTAGACTTCTTCTTTGATGTACTTTTTCTTGACACGAACATTGGCTGGGCTTGCGGTCACAAATTCATAATAAAAACAACGGATAGTGGGAAAACATGGACACATCAAACTCCTATCAGTGCACCTGGTTCATTCAGAGATATTTTTTTTATAGATACACTTACGGGTTGGACGGTAACTGATGGTGGTGAAATATTCCACACAGAGGATGGAGGGAATACCTGGAATGATCAGGCTATTAAATTAAACTCATCGTTTGTAAGCGTCCATTTTATTGACAAGGAAAATGGTTGGGTGTGTTCATATAGCCCCTTTATATATAAAACAAACAATGGCGGCAAAGACTGGAAGCAAATATCACTTGCAAATATTGGAGCCAGCAACCTAATAACTATCCACTTTGTAGATCAAAATCATGGCTGGGTGGTATCCCTCTATGGCCACATCTACAGAACCGTAGACGGTGGAGAGACCTGGACTGAAATGAGCTATACAATGCAATCATTTGCAGAAAATATTTTCTTTATAAACCAGACCACTGGGTGGGCTATAGGAGCCAATGGCATAACAAAAACTACAGATGGAGGATCTACCTGGCAGAAGCAATATGAGGACAATTCAAATTCAACTTATTTTAGTGGTATTCACTTTACTGACAGCCTTCATGGTTGGACTGTTGGGAGAATGATCCTTCACACAAATGATAGTGGAAACTCCTGGGAGTCAAAAGATCTGGGCACTTCAATCAGATTAAATGCCGTTCATTTTTCAAATCGCCATTCGGGATGGGCTGTTGGAACTGAAGGAGTAATGCTGCAATTTTTAGACCAGAATGTAACTGCAATTTCGGAAACTTCTGCTAGTCTAAAAAGTGTTATAAAGATATATCCGAATCCTACTCGGAATCATTTTCGATTATTTAATGGTATGCAACATGCTATACAACGTGTATTTTTCATGAATGCAACTGGCCAACAGCTAGGAGAGATAAAGCGTCATATCCTGCCCGATGAAACGGCTTATATAGAATTGCCTCATGGGTCGCATGATGGGACTGGCCAAACGGGTATCATGCTTCTGATAATTGAGTTAGAAACCGGCCATCGATTTGTAGAACGTCTCGTGATGGAGAGGTAACTGGCTTTCTAATTTAATACAACCTCCCCCCCTGAATAATCATATACCTTACTGAAGGTCTGGGCACTGCACAGCATAGGTAAAAAGAAGCCCAAAAAGAACATAATTTCTCTCATCACAATTAGGTTAAAAAGCCCGGACCACTAGTAAAGCAGTCCGGGCTGTGAGTTTTAAACAAGGACTATTCGATTTCCAGCTTTTGGACCTCGCTTAAAAGTACGACATCTCACTTGCCCTTGCTGTTTATTCTATAGCTACTGTCGTCTATTTGCCAAAATCCTCAGGTGGTCAGCCCACCATGATAAAAGGCAACCCATTCAAACAATGTGCATCACTCCACCCTGACGATAAATGTCTGGATGTCGTAACGCTGCGCATCACTCCACAACCAACCGCTCGATACCGATTGTGCGACCAGATGCATCCTGCAACCGCACAATGTAGAGGCCAGGCGACCACCCTATGATGGGTATGGTCTGCTCGCTGAAGTCGGGGGCCAATTGTTGCTCATATCGGCGGCGGCCATCGATAGACCATATCTCGAACCGATCCGCATGGCCTATGATCCCATCGCCGACGATAGCAAGCTGTACTTCCGAATGAGCAGGATTAGGATAAAGCTTCATCACTCCCGATAGTGACGCTTCCCATTCTATTGCCGTTTGTGGATCGATCAATTGCAAACCATCACCACAGCCGGGCTTGATGCACCCCAGGCTATCCAGCATCACTACCCATACATTGGCATTTCCTTTTTCTACCGGGCCGAAGATTATCCCCGCAGCCGCTATCCGCCCATCGGGCATTTCCACCACGCTTCCCAGGCTTCCTGAAAAAACGGTGTCCCATTCCGTTTTATAGTATTCCGGATCCTCATACCACTTGTCCCACACCACATTCCCCAGCGAATCAAAGCGTGTGATTATCCCACTATCAAAAAACTTTTGAAGTGACCCTACCGCTATCGCCCCCCCATCCCGGGTGGGTGTGATTCCGATATAATTCCTGTTTAGTGATGGCTTAGCTAAAAAATGTTCGGCCAGGAGTTCTCCGTCCTTGTCCAATACAAAAGCAGTAGCGGGCTTCAAGATAAAGGTCTCGGTCTCCGGATACCAGATCAGGGTATCCTTGTAATACACCAGCAGGTATTTATCCGAACCGAGACGGCATAGGTTGATGAGCTGGTCTTCACCGAAGTTCCAGCCATATTCTTTTTTCCATAGCTCATTGCCCAGGGTGTCCAGTTTGCGAACCACTCCACGGTAAGGTTCTAAATCGGGCTTGCTCCTCGAGCAGGTAATCAATTGACCATCATGGCTGCGGGTGATACTGCCTTTCAAGGAGAATTTGTAGTCATCCTTGTATCGCTTCATCCATTTTTTATTCCCTGCCAGATCGCTACAAAAAAGTAAAGATTGTACGAAATTATTATCAATACCTGACAAACCCCAAACAAAAACATTATCGTCAATAACTTCCAAATGGTAACCGGCGGTTTTGTAAATACTATCTTTAAAAATTGAAAATCTAATTGAATCAAGATTATTATTAAATAATAAAAGCAATCCTTGAAAATCATACACATCATTTCCAGTACTCCCGGTAGAATAAATTAAATCTCCATCTACCTTTAACCCTCGATCACATGCTACAAATTGGTCAGGTTTTGAAAAATAGTTGTCATTCGTCACATTCCCATCTTTTCCATTAATCATTAAAGTATGGATACATTGTCTTGCACAATTATCCAGGGCATTGACGATAATATTTGAATCAATAGTGGTGATAGCCCACCCTCTTTCACCACCGCTATAATCATAAACTTTACTGAAGGTCTGGGCACTGCACAACATGGGTAAAAAGAAGCCCATTAGCATCATTATTCGTTTCATCGCATCAAGATTAAAAGTCCGGACCACTAGTAAAGTGGTCCGGGCTGTGAGTTTTAAACAAGGACTATTCGATTTCCAGCTTTTGGACCTCGCTTCAAAGTACGACATCTCACTTGCCCTTGCTGTTTATTCTATAGCTACTGTCGTCTATTTGCTAAACTCCTCAGGTGGTCAGCCCACCATGATAAAAGGCAACCCATTCAAACAATGTGCATCACTCCACCCTGACGATAAATG
>JBBQMA010000132.1:0-6838 GCA_038328415.1 Chitinophagales bacterium
TGTTCTCGAAAGGCTCGCTGGTTAGTGATGAAATTGGTGTAAAAATCCTAAATAGCATTACGTAAGCCTCGCGCAGGAGCGCTCGGTTCGCTCACCGAATGTCCACTGGACATTCGCCCCTTTGGGGGTCCGTGAGCTCACTCATAAAAAGGTGCCCCTTGCGGGCATTGGTCGCCGAAGCCTTGGCGAAGGCGAATCAGCTTCGTGCTGGGGCGAGCTGTTCGAGAACGGTCCTTATTTAAAAATGCGATGTAATTCTAAATCTTAAATAGGGGTAGTTTTTGATAATAAGGGTTTTGATCATACAATACATTGATTATCAGTAAATATTATTCCGCATTCTAAATATTTTGGACAGTAGTGGTAGAATGTAGAACGGAGAGTGAGGGAGAACCATGACAACCTATGTGGACCGAAGCGTTGAACGTTGATCGAAATAATATCCCCTGCAAACACCCCGCGATACCCTGCCATCTGTGACCGAAAACCGACGATTGAAATCATGACCGCAGGGTCATAACCGATGACCGAGGATGACCGAATAAATTCATGACCGAATAAGCGAATAAACTCATATGCGAATATCAACATGACCACGCGACCTCGCGAATAGGTTAATATGGCTATCTTGCCGGCCTAACATCCTAGTACTGCTCCGTATGTCCAAGTCCCAATCCACAAAGAATTTTGCGCTAATCGGTGCTGCAGGATTTGTTGCTCCGCGACATATGAAAGCGATCAAGGAAACGGGAAATAATCTTCTCGCTGCTTACGATATTAATGACTCTGTCGGCATTATCGACAGCTATTTTCCGGAGGCGGATTTTTTTGTCGAATTTGAGCGATTTGACCGGCACATCGATTTGTTGAAGCGATCCGGACAAGAACTTGATTTTGTCAGTATTACATCGCCGAATTATCTGCATGATTCGCACATCCGATTTGGACTTCGTAATGGGGCCGATGTCATTTGCGAAAAGCCCCTTGTTTTAAATCCGTGGAATGTCGACGCCCTTGCAGAGGTCACACGGGAGACAGGTAAAAAGGTATACAATATTTTTCAGTTGCGGCTCCATCCGGCTATTATTGCCCTGAGAGAAAAATACAATCAATCCTCCGGTTCATCTGCGGTCCGCAAGTCCGATACGAAGACGGAGATCGACCTCACTTATATCACTTCCCGCGGGCATTGGTATTATACATCGTGGAAGGGAGATCTGCAAAAATCAGGAGGAATTGCTTCAAATATTGGCGTGCATTTTTACGATATGCTGATGTGGATTTTTGGTCCGGTGCAGCAGAATATTGTTCATGTGCATGCGCATGATCGGGCTGCCGGTTTTCTTGAATTGGAGCATGCCCGTGTTCGCTGGTTTTTAAGCATTAATCCTGACACCTTGCCCCTGGAAGCGAAAGAAGCGGGAAAGCGCACCTGGCGCTCGCTAACCATTGGCGGTGAGGAATTTGAATTCAGCGAAGGATTTACGGATTTACATACCCTCAGCTATCGAGATATTCTCCAAGGCGGAGGCTTCCCACTGGAGATGGCTCGTCCGGCTATTGAAGTGGTCCATGATATTCGGCATCAGCAGCCGGTGGGACTAAAAGGCGATTACCATCCCTTTGCAGCCTTGCCATTGGCAAAACATCCATTTACCCGGTAAATTCAATTATTATTTTGCCACTAAGGCAGAAGGAGCACAAGGGGGTTTAGGAGCTTTTCGTTTATACGTAGGGGAAAAGCATTAAATTGCGGTTATTTGTAAATTTGAATTCATTTCTATTTTCAATAAAAATTTATTTTAATGAATTTTGAATACATAGATGAATCCTGGATGAATGAATTTGTGGTTCAGGAAGGGCCCTATACCTACGGAATTAAGGAGTTTAGATTTGAACGACTCGATGTTTGGAACAAGTCACTTGATATGGTAGAATTTGTCTATAATATTACCAAAGAGTTTCAAAGTGAAGAAAATTTTTTCCTTACATCTCAAATACGTCGATCAGCTATTTCAGCTCCTTCAAATATAGCGGAAGGAACTAGTCGAAAAACAACCAAGGATAAGATTCATTTTTTGAATATGGCGTATACCTCCTTGATTGAATTGGTAAATCATCTCGTTATAGCAATGCGACTTGGTTATCTTGATCAAATGAATGGTAAGAATGCAAGATCACAAAACCAAGCCATTACCACAATGATCAATGGTCTGGTTCGTTCCTTTGAAAAATTATAACCTCAACAACTTAGACTGTTTCTCGCAGCGTTTACCCAAGAGTCAAAACAAAAAGCAATGGCCGGTCCTTAGACCTCTAAATCCTGCTAGTCGCGAATAAGAAGGGCCGGGCATTTTCTCATTACCGAATAAACTCATTACCGAATAACCTCATATGAAAATTCTTGTTACCGGCACAGCCGGCTTTATCGGCTACCACCTTACTGAAAAGCTCCTTAAGCGCGGCGACACTGTCATAGGCCTGGACTGTATAAACGATTATTATGATCCGCAGGTCAAATACGCTCGGCTGAAAAATCATGGCATTTCGATAGACGACATCCATTGGAACACCATGGCGCAGAGCAGCACCCACTCCGGATATCGGTTTATCCGGATGTTGCTTGAAGATGCAGTGCAAATGGATCAGTTATTTGCGGAGGAGCGTTTTGATGCTGTTATCAATCTCGCGGCGCAGGCGGGCGTCCGTTACAGTATCATCAATCCGATGGCCTACATCCAGAGCAATATTGTCGGTTTTGCCAATATCCTCGAAGGTTGCCGCCACCATGGTGTCAAACATCTCGCTTACGCCTCCAGCTCGAGCGTGTATGGCCTCAATGAGTCGATGCCTTTCTCCACCCATGACAATGTGGACCATCCGGTATCCCTTTATGCAGCCAGTAAAAAGAGCAACGAATTGATGGCACATACTTACAGCCATTTGTATAAATTGCCCACCACCGGACTGCGATTCTTTACGGTATATGGTCCCTGGGGTCGTCCGGATATGGCGCTGTTTCTTTTTACAAAAGCCATGCTGGCCGGTGAACCCATTCAGGTATTCAATCACGGTAAAATGGTGCGTGATTTTACCTATGTCGACGATATCGTCGAGGGAATTGTCCGTGTCATCGATCAACCACCAAAAGGCAATTCCGCATGGAGTGGTAAGCAGCCCGATCCAAGCAGCAGCCCAGCACCCTGGAAGGTGTATAATATCGGCAACAATAATCCCATCCCATTAATGGATTTTATACAGGCGATCGAAGAAGCACTTGGCATTGAAGCCATTAAAAATTATATGGACATTCAGCCGGGTGATGTACCGGCCACCTATGCCGATGTTCAGGATCTGGTGGACGATCTGGGCTATAAACCTGAGACCACCGTTCGCCATGGCATTGGAAAATTTGTGGAATGGTATCGGGGGTATTATGGAGTTTGATGAAGGTAAATAAATCCGTGATTCTGAACAATTGTCTGAATCACGGATTTGATGGATTATGGATTTTTCATGGATTTAAAAAATTAATTGGAGGGAGGGTGATATGGTAATAACTGAATCATTCTTCTAGATTGTCTGTGGTGCCGATGCAAGGTTTAAAGAAATGATACTTAACGTAAGGGTCTGTAGGCAAAGGCACTTTTAAAATCATTGATAAAGAGCAGATTTTTTTCAGCATTTACGATTACATTTTCACCACAAAATGAAGTCGAAATATTAGGGCTACTTTCCTTCATTAGTATGGCTCCTGTTTCCTAGTCGATGCCTACCAATAGCCCGTTGCCACTGGATGATAAATAAATTACACCATTGTATTCAAGGAGATCTCTGTTGGCGGTGGCTGTATACGGATTTACAGACCATAGCAGGTTGCCGGTAGATGCATTGAAGCTGTATAGTTTCTTACCTGGTGCGTTGGCCATTACTTCGTCCTTAACGGCAAGAAGCCTACTGTCAGCGAAGTCGATTTGCTGCACCGAGTTAGGCATGTCTTTTTCCCATATTTTTTCTCCCGTGAAGGCATCAAAACAATGCACTCGCCACTCGGCAGGCATATACACCTTGTCATTATACACTTCAACACGTCTCATATTATTGGCGGGTATGCCGATTGAATCGATCTGCCACAGAAACGTATCCGTTTTGAGATTATAGGCATGAAGGCTATGGCGGGCTGCAAAGGGACCATCTGCATGTCGGTACAAACCAACCGCAATCAGAAGGATAAAATCGGCTGATAATGGATTGACCCAAAGAGTCGGGGGATGTACCGAGGGGTATCCACCCCATTCACTTTATTCGAAACGGGCAATTTCGCGATATGCACCGGAATGAACATCAATTTCGAGTAATGCAGATACAGGTTCAGAAGGTGGAGCCCCATAAAAAATACTTAAATAAGCTTTGTTTGTGAGTCCATGAAATCCCCTCGACCCACTTATAGGATCTACAATAGCCAATGACCATTTTTTTCCCCAAAGTATTAAGGTCAATGCCGGTAACTTCATGATCCAAATTTAGGACTAGAATATCTTCATATACTTATCCCCCCGTTCATAGCACCGCACGGATGTGCAATGTCAAATCCTCACAACTTTTTGCCAGATTCAGCATCAAGGCAAGTAACCCTGTTTGCAGAGCCAAACAGACAATCCCACCGATCATAGATCATAAAAATGGGATTTCCCTTGTAAAGGATCGGGTCAGCGAAGATGGATTCCTGGCCAGTCAACGTATCCGTATCGTGTTGCCAGACAGGAATATTCGTTGTATCGGGGCAAAAGGTGCAAGGTGGATTGTCCGGAAGACCATCCTTTTTGCAGCTATATACAATCAGAAGCAAAAATAAATTGGTGATTATTTTATTCATGAGAACAATAAATTTTATCAAAAAAATAGTATAAAAACCAAGAGGCAGCGCATGATGTCATGAAATATACATCAGCACTGCCTCTAGGATTATGCAACGGTTATTAATTGTTCAGAACCTTAATGCTGGATAAGAATGCGTTTGTTATCCACCACCTGGCCATCCGTACCTACAACACGGACTTCATAAATTCCTTCGTACAATGAACTGATATTAATTGTCATGGTTCCATTGCTGATAGGTGTTTCAACGACTTTATGACCTAAACTATGTATTATTTGTACATAGCCATTGTCAAATGGAGTTTGGACATAAAGGTTGTCTTTTGCAGGATTAGGAAATACCAGGAGGGTACTATGTTCTGTAGAATTTATTTTCTCTGGAAGGCTTGTTTTGTTGACAAAAACATTTAAACCATCCAGTGTATAATTTGGCTCATCGGTACCTGTAAGAGTGGAAAGTGCCTCAACCATTATACGTGATTCATCAATATACTTTCGACAGACCCCACTCATTTCGGTCCTTGTACCATCTGATATCGAAGCAACAGGATTGAACCAGTAAAATGCTTGTTCAAATTCTTCCCAATAGAAATGATGCATACCTTTTGAGTAGTTTTCATGGACATATAGGGAACCATCTCCATCTCCTAGAAATAAGCATTGATCTTCAGGTGCTATACCAGTGAAGTTTGGGTCTGCCAATCCTGGACCTGAAGGTCCTTCAGGTAACCTGGGGGGTTCAGGACATACGTAGTATGCATTGATAGAAACAGGTTGATAGATAACAGGGATATCCGGCTGAACTTTTGAGAAGCAACCTACAGGACCAAGTTTGTTTTTAATTAGAAAATCTAAGGGTGGGTTTGGTTCACCATTTGGGTTCGTATTAGACCACTGGTTTTTTCTTGCTAATATTTGATCTTCATTCCGTTTGTCATAACAAATATGGAAGATATTATCTCCATTAAACATGTCAGGACCATTTGAGAATGTATTGGGAGTAACACCTAGATTTTTATGGGAACCAGCATTTGTAATTGCATCAATGGATAACAAGATATCCTTTCCATTTATGCCATAGTTATTATTATACAAGCTGGAACAATCCATAAGGACCATCCCTCTATCCGGGCCAATTCCACCATTTGGAACATGTATACCCTCCACACAATCACGAATAGAAGTGTTATAAAGAAATACATTAGACTTATTGGGAGTTGAACTGGATTCATCCATATAAATACCCTTTTCATAGCCATCAATCAAACTGGCATGTAGTCTGTAAAATGGTGTATTATTTACTATTACAGCCGGAGAAGACATAAAAGGAAAATCTTCAAGTTTGATTTTAATATTGTAGCCATAAAAATACTTCACATTGTCAAGCCACATACCGTTACTACAATCCGTAAAGTGAGTGTTTTTAACTGTAATGAATTTGGATACATCTGCTATCAGTCCTCTTTCATTTTCTTTGAAGTGACAATTGTCAACAAGAAATCCATTTGCATCTCCCTGATAGTTGTGCGTTGTAATTCCCGTTACTTGTTTGAACAGACTGTTTTCAACCCTTACATAATTTGGATAAAATAATGAAAGAGCATTAGCATTTATAGATCCATTGGGAATTGACCGAAATACCATATTGTCAATGTTCGTAGAGCCGTTATGCTGAATCACGCCAGTGGCAGATTCGTACTCAATAGCTCCATTCCGCAGATCCATGTCTAAACCAAAGATTTCCAAATTGGCACCATTATTTAATTTAATAAAGCGAAAATCTTTTCCCATCCCTGTGAGATTAAAATCGTTAAGAACAGTAAAAATATGCCCTGCATCAAATTGGAAGTAGCCATTCCCTGTGAACTGAATATCGCCTTGCCATTCCAATTCTCCCTCATTTTGAATATGAATGGTGCATTCTCCCTGTGGCTGGGGTCCATCCCAGAGCTGAATAATC
>JBBQMA010000133.1:0-6814 GCA_038328415.1 Chitinophagales bacterium
ACCACTACGCATCATCTGCACTGGTTAGAAAAAAACAGTCTCTTTGCGGCGAGTACAGATATTGGCAATCAGTATTCGGAAGACGGAGGCGAAACCTGGAGCTTTGCCCGAAATATATTCAGTCCCTGGGGATTTGCGACCGAACCTAATTGGTACTGCATCTTGGAACACCCTCAAACCAAGCGGCTGTATGCTGCGCTATCGGAAATCAATGATATGTATCTTGGTTACCGTATCACGGATGCACAGGTCCAAGGCATTGGTAAGGTGGTCTACTCAGATGACAAGGGTCAGGAATGGCAGGTCCTGCATGATTTTGGTGCGCCGGTTGTCTGGCTTGCTCAGGATCAACAACAGCCGAATCGACTTTTTGCCAGTGTGGTGCATCATCCCGATGGTGGCGTGTTCAGAAGTACCGATGGGGGTATCAACTGGCAACGTCTTGATCTTCCCGCCCGTACAGAAGGACATCCCTATACCATCCGCATTCTAAAAAACGGTGGTTTGCTGGTCACTTGCTCGGCAAGGGCTTTGGAGGATGAATTAACGCTCACCCCGAGCAGCGGTATTTTTTACAGCGGGGATGGTGGTGACACCTGGCTTGATCGCTCTGCACCGGAAATGATCTATTATACCAAGGAAGTCCTGGTGGACCCGTCCGATCCGACGGAATTGACCTGGTATGCCACAGTCTGGGGTCGTTTTACCACTTTTGAAGGGCCCAATAACGCAGGAAATGGAGGATTATACCGCACGCAAGATGGTGGTCTCCATTGGGAGCGTATTTTCACCCATGAACGTACAGAAAGTGCTACATTTCGGCCTGGTGATCCGCAGCAACTTTATTTAACGGTGGAATTTGGTGGATTATATTATTGCGAAAAGGTGCAAGATGAACAACCAATTTTTTCGTTAGTAGAAAGCTTTCCACTTTCACGCCCGAAACGCGTCTTTTTCAATCCCTTTCAGGATAGTGAATTATGGGTCACTACTATGGGCGGAGCGCTATGGAAAGGAGAGGTCCCGATTGTTATGTCCACACCAGATGTCAAGGTGGATGGATCGATAAAAGATTGTGCAAATGGCATTGGTATTGTTCCCGGTGTTGCACCAAAAGGTTCGATTGTACAGCTCCTTTTTGATAATCCCATTACGACGCTCATACAATGGCAACTGGTCAATACCATTGGAAGCATAGTACAGACAGGTGAAGGACATCTTTGGCAGCAGGATCAAATTGCGATTCAACTTTTAGATGAATTACCGGGAGGTCTTTACTTCGTGAATATCCTTGACCATCATGGCGCAACGAGGACAGCGAGACTTTTTGTGTATTGATTTATATTTCAAGGTGTCAGACACCTCTGCGAGGATTGACGGAGTAAGGTGGCAGACACCTGATTGAGGATGGACGGTGTGAGGTCTCCGACACCTGCAAGTATGTTATTCCCTTCAAGGTGTCAGACACCTCGAGGTTATTCATCACCGGATATGCACCTTTCACACAATCATATCCTCATTTCTGATGATTTTTATGTTAAAGTTTCATCCGGGCCTTGACAAAGTCAGAATAGCGGATTATATTTGGCCATTCTTTTATTTTTCATCACAAAAAACCTTTTTATCATGAAAACCACAAGACATTTATTGTTTACGCAGAAAGCCAACAAATTGTTTGGTATTTTCGTCTCTCTCTCTCTCTCTCTCTCTTTACTGCTATTAGTTCCTGAGAACATTTTTGCCCAATCTACACCTTACGGGATAGTAATCGCTTCGGATGCGGATTATATGCCTAATGGTGAAGGATATTCTATCGACACATCATTTAATACAATTCTCACATCATTCGGTACTACAGCCTATGAACAGGCTTTTCCCTTTGCAATAACTGAAGCAGCACTGAATTGTTATCGTATCACAATTTCTAATGCAAACAATTACAGTGCTATGGCTTCATATTTGGATAGTTTGGAAATCTTTGACGAAGTCATTTTACAAGCTGATTTAGAAGTTGCATCAACTTTTGGTTCAAATATAGGGGCATGTACAAATCCTCTTCCATATGATGATCCTGAAGTTCAAGGAGCTTATGGATATTATATTGAAATGGCGAACTTGCCTTGCGCCTGGGAGATAACTACAGGAGATCCAAATTGTACAGTCGCTATTCCAGATATCTTCTTTGATGAATCTCATGACGATCTGGAAGGAAAATTTGAAAGTATCAATATGAATTGCAATCAAAATCTGAGTAATTGTGGCCACGGATTTGCTATGGCAGGATCAGTTGCCGCAATTGTTAACAATGATTTCTGTACAGTAGGTTCTGGTTATAACACTAAAGTTGCAGGTTATTGTGTCGGATCAAGTTGCAATACAGGTAATCCTGGAAACGGCGTTACCCAAGCTTACCAAGATGGTCATAAAATTATTAGTGTTAGTTGGACAGGACTCAATTTACCAACTGTTATGATTGAAGAAATAGTTAATAGTGGTGTCACAATAGTAGGATGCGCCTATGGTAATGGATGGAATAAAGTGAAAGATGTACCCGGCGTTATATTAATTGGCCAACTTAATAGTGATCGCGATCATGAACCTTATAATGGTTGGGAAGCAGGAGTAGATATTTATGCACCTTGTCTAAATGTAATTCGTCTCCAAGCTAACAACTCATGTGGGGTTGGAGGAAAAGGTTCATTTGGAACAGCAATGGTCGCAGGTGTAGTTGCACTAATGAAGTCCGTTAATCCTGATATATGCCCTGCTGATTATGCTCACCTTTTAGATATCTCACACCAAGGCTTACCAGAGAACTCCGGAGATTTTCCTGAGATGACTGCAGGAATCCTGGATGCTGAGGCCGCAGTCATTGCTGCACGAGATTATAAGAAGTACACTATTAGTGGCCCAGGAACTACAATCTGGGATGAAGATATGATAGTCAACGAATTGATCATTGAACCATTAGCAGAATTAAAAATTGTTGATGGTGCAGTCATTAAATTTGGTGCTAATGCCGAAGTCACCGTAAAACGAGGCGCAAGATTAGTTGTAGATGGCAGTACTCTTTCGGTGAATGAATGTAGTGGAGATTTCTGGAGAGGGATACACGTTTGGGGGAATCCCGGCTTGGAACAACCAAGTCCAAATAGCACCTTGAGTTCAGATAATGCAGGTATTGTAATAATTAAAAATGCAAGTCTTATTGAAAGAGCCAAAAGTGCTTTAATGACTACGAAAAAAGATGAAGAATGGAATAGTGAATACTGTGGAGGCGTAGTTTATGCTCAAAATAGAGAATTCATTGGAAATCGTAGGGTCGGTGAGTTCATGAAATATGATTTTCCCAATAAGAGCAAGTTCGAAAATTGTTTACTTGATGGCACAACAAAAGGGGTTACGATCTGGGATACTGATGGCATCTCTTTTAAGGACTGTCGTTTTTACAATATGGAACATCAGGGGATTTTAGCTTATGATGCAGGAGTGGTTGTGAGTGAAGGAAATGATTTTCAAGATAATCAAGTAGGTATCGCTTCACAAGCTACTTATCCATTTAGTGGTTTGATTGAAGTAGGAGATATTGGCTTAGATCCAAATTATTTCTTGAATAATTTTATTCATGTACAATCTAATGCAAGCAGCTTTGGTCCTGGCTTAAGAATAAGAAATAACGAATTTTTTAATTCTACTGTTTCAATATTTATGACTGGTCCTTCTCGTTTTGAGATCTCTGACAATGTAATGGAAAATTCCACTACGGGTGTGTATGCATTTCAAACAGCTGGTTTGTATTGGAACCAACATACCTTTGTTCAAAACAATACTATTGAAGGTAATCATGGAATCATTGCCGAAGGGAAGAACCGCGAATTACAATTCAGATGCAACCAATTTGATAATACTAGAGACTTTGTACTTCGACAAGAAGGTAATTTGCCGACAGGTGATTTAGGTGAAATAAGAATTTTTCAAGGACAGTCCAAGGCTGGCGCTGATAATTGTTTTACGAACCCGGTTCAGAATTCTGATATACAAACTGTTGGTCAAACGCTTCACTTCGATTATTATAAATCAGGTACTCAGACCTGTAGGACACCAGTTACTGCTGGAAATTATTCTATTAAGTTTGCAATTAATTCAATTTGTGGTTCAAGTCCTGAGTTTAATGAGAACTCTACCTATACGGATTATCTGACGATCTTGGATACCATAGCAGTGTTGGAGATAGCCAACCCTGGATCTGATACCCTGGCAACTTGGATAGCCTATAGGAATATTGTAATGACATCTTTGTTGAGCAAGCTTGTAGAAGCCGACAGTATCACTGATGCATTTGCTCTTCTAAATTTGGAGGGTGATGAGGCTGCTGCCCTCATGCGGTATGGTATTGCTGTAGGTAAAGGGATGTATATACTTGCCGATTCTTTATTAGCTGATTTTGCGGATGATCAGGGTGATATGACCGCATTTAAAGATATACAGACTATAAATTTGGATCGTTTGCAAACAGGCTTGACTTATTCACTTAGTCAAAGTGATTCTTTAGATCTTGAGGAGTATGCAGTGAGTGAATATAGTAGTAAAGCCTATGCCCGAGCCTTGCTTGGTATTCTTTGCGAAAGGTATTTTTATGATGTACCCGCCTTTGATGAAGATTATTTTGCTGAGGAGCGGTGGAGTGAAGTGTCTGAGAAACCTGAGTACCTAACAGCAAAAGTTAGAATTTTCCCAAATCCTGCCAAAGAGACGCTTACCGTAGCCATCCCAGATGACTTTGATTTAGATGAATTGATTATCACCAATGCAGTTGGTCAATTAGTCCAACGCATAACATGGCCAACAAGAGGGAAACTTTTGGAAGTGAATCTTCAAAGTTCACCGTCGGGCACCTATACATTGCAATTGCTCTATAAAGGTGCAATTGTATATGCCAACGTATTTGTAGTTCAACAATAATTCTGAATCAAGGAGGTATAGCGTACGCTATACCTCCTTTTCAAACTATACCATTCATGAAAGCACTTTTCGTTTTACTAATTTCTATTTTGCCTTTAGGAATCTTTAGTCAGGAACTTTCTATTGGCATACCATTAGTAGTTGGAGGATTTGGTGGTGAAACTGGGATTCAGATTATAGAAAATAAAGAACGTTTTTTTATTCTTTCAGTATCTTTTTGTAACCCCCTTACACTCGATTATTGCCAGGAATTAATGGAAACAGATCAGCAAGGCAATGTAATCTGGAAGACCATCCTGGATTCAAGCCCGCATAAAAGCATGTCACCTAATAGTAGCAACATGGCTATCAAGGGCGATTCAATCTATACAGCTGGAATGATTTGGAAGGATACTTCAGTTGAAATTCGATTAATGTGCTATAGTACCCAAGGACAGCTTTTATTTTCAAGAGATGTTTATATACCGCATAAGAATAGTCGATTTTTAATTTTCGGTGGTGGGATAGTGAATAATGAATACCTTGTTTATGGTTTTTTGACAAATGGTTCTGGAGATAAAGTATATATAAGTCGATTTGATCTAAACTTTGGTGATATTGGCATACACTACTATGGCAATTCAAAGGTTAAAAACGATGTGTGTGTAGTGCCATCCAAAAATGGAGGGTATTTGCTGGCATATAGCGAAAGATTGCAAAGCGGAGGTTATTCTAATTATGTTTTGAATAAATTGGATGAAAACTACAATGTTACGTTTACAAAAAGCTTAATCCCATGTTCAAACCAATTTAGTCTGGTTAAAATTGCAGAAACTGAGGATAATGGGTACTTGCTTACCTGGCAAAAGGATTTGAGTTTTTTTTTGATTGACACCTATCCATTTCCTCCGGCTATTTATAAATTGGATGAGTTTACTGAGCTTGAATGGGAGCATATATTTGTCAGTCATCATGTTAAGGAAGTGATCAGCACTAAACAATTAGAGGATGGCTCTATCTTGGGAATAGGTGTTTCGGATTATTGGTACTTTTTTGATGTGATACCCGGAAGTTGGCAAAATGGATGGTGTTTTCTGATTGATAAAGAGGGCAATTTAGTCTGGGAGAGAGAGATCAAAGACAATCGCAATGCCTGGGGAGGACGACTTTGGGATGGTATTCAAACGGAAGGTGGATACATATTCGTCGGAGATATTGATACCAAGACACCTCCAGGGGCTCCTCTACTTAATGATACGGATGTCTGGTTTATCACCCTGGATAAGGATGGGTGTTGGAATGGCCTTTGTACACCCAAAATCTTAATATCAGATTCAACTACTCAATCTATTCCCACTATAAAACAAGGTCACCAGCCGCTCCAAATTTATCCCAATCCGACCTCTGATCAGATGACCATAGTCCGACCTGACGAGTCAAATAGTCTCAACAATAGAAGGATAGTCCTCCTAAATATGAACGGACAAACCTTGTTTGAGCACAATCTATTAGCGCCTAAATCAATTATTGGGTTGTCACACCTATCTGCCGGCACCTATATCTTACAGCATTGGGTGGATGGAAAGATCTATGAATCCCACAAAATTATTGTTCAACATTAATCTGATTTCTTATGAAAAACAGCTACGTTTTTTTCTTGTTCTTGACCCTGCCTCTGGGGTCCTTTGCACAATATGAATGGGCTCCCATCGGAGCAGTGTGGCATGTCAATGAGGCCTGGTTTTTTGACCCGATGGACAACCCGCTCTTTGATTTTTATACCGTTGAAGTGACCGGAGATACCATGGTAGGGGGGGTGTCGGCACGTAAAGTGGGCGATTACATCACTGTACAGGAGGGCAACCGGGTGTAT
>JBBQMA010000134.1:0-6765 GCA_038328415.1 Chitinophagales bacterium
ATCGGTCCATCTTTAGCGCATCAATTGCAGATCCCCTTTGTACAGCCGCTCCTGTCCATCCGGCCAGCGTAACACCATCGCATAAACGTACACATCTACATTGCCCGGCCGGTCGCGTGCCACTCCATTCCATCCTACATCTGGATCGCCTAGCTGAAATCCGCCACTGCGATACACATTATCGCCCCAACGGTCAAATATGAGGAAGTCCATTACTCGAACCAGGGGATCGCCCTGCGGAGCAAACAAGTCATTCAGGCCGTCATTATTCGGACTAAATGAATTCGGAATGTAGATGTTTCGACGATCAATTTCAATTAAGATAACATCCGTTGCTTTACATCCGGCAGCACTTGTTATTGTGACCGTGATGGTGGTACTTTCTTTCACTCGAAACGGCGGATTCAAGCAATTCGGACAGAGCTCCGGCGACCATTGGATTGACCCCAATGCGATCGTATCCGGAATAATCTGTGCCAAAAGAAAAATCAATTTACCTTCTTCCACAAACTGATTGGGTCCAAGGTCTACAGCAAAGATACCCTCAGGAATGACCTGCACGATCGTATCCACCTGACAATTATTTGCATCCCTAAGGACTAAATGAACACTACCAGATGGCAATGAAGGCCAGACAGAACCTAGAATGATGGTCCCATTCAGGCTAAACGCATACGGATCTATGCCGCCGACAAGAAGCGTGTTTTCAACCGAAGGCGCAATGCCATCACAAGGGTCCTGCGTCACTTTCCAGGCTGCTTGCAAGAGGGGTGGCGCCGTAATAGTATCCATTAAAAGCAATGCACAGCCATGGTCATCGGTGACCGTAACCTGGTATAATCCAGCCGGGACATTGGTCAGTTGGGTAGCTGTGCTTCCTGTAGACCAAACTGCGTTCCAGGGTAACGTTCCTCCAGATAGATAATCGATCTGGAGTGTGGCGGTACTGTCTCCTGCACAAGCCAGATCATACCCATTCAACCCCGGTGATTGGTTGATCGCTGCACTCAAAGGAAGCGGAGAAAGTACGATAAGTGTATCACTCCAGTTATACCCATTGGCATCGGTCAGGTTCAAAATATATGCTCCATCCGAAAGGTTGGAAATCAGGTATGGAGAAAAAAAGGAGGGCCACGATCCACTTTGTGGATTACCAGATCCCAAGAGCATCCAAGACACGTTGACCGGAAATGCACCCAGATCGGATACCAGCCGAATCCGCCCCGGATCGCCGGCACACAATCCCGGTTCTGCGGATGGCTCAACACGTAAAGCACAGCTATCTAGCGGTACCAACAGCGTTGATAATATAATCGTACTATCACATCCAAACTGGTTTATAAACGTCTGCACCATGGTGCCTGTATCCAATGGGTTACAAGAAAAAAACGTGTAATTATCAGTGGAACCCGGCAATAAAGCCACTGATTTAATAATCAGACTATCGCATCCAAATTGATTGACCAAAAGGGTTACGGATGTATCGGCCAATAGCGGATCACAGGTGGTTGTATTCAGTATCGTAGTATCCGATAGTACAATTAAGGTTTCAGTAATAATCGTACTGTCACATCCCCATTGATTGGGGAGCACCATCGTGTCCAAGCCGACAACCGCTGGATTGCAGCTTTGCGCTCCTATTAATGTAATGTCAGAAGGTAACAGGGATGTGGTCGTGATGACCACGCTGTCACACCCGTATTGATTCGTCAATTGCAATACATCCACGCCGGTATTCAGCGGGTTACATGAAGTTTTAAAGAATTGAAGTGTGTCCGCCAGATTATAGCTTACGGACAAAATAGTCACACTATCGCATCCAAACTGATTAATGAACGTCATCTGGAACACCCCTGTATCCAGCGGATGGCAACTCGTTGCCATAAGAAGGGTAGTGTCTATTTTGCTGCGTACTACGGTAACCGAATCTTCACCGATACATCCTTGCATATCTTCCACTACGACCGAATACGTGCCGGGCATGGTGACCTTAATCGCCTGCGTCGTTTCTCCTGTTGACCAAAAGTAAGCGCTATAGCCTGGGTCTGCCGAAAGCTGGGCCGTATCCCCAGGGCAAATCAATGTATTGCCGGCAATTTGAACCTGGACTGAGGCAAAGGTATCAATGAACAACGTCGCCGAATCACGACATCCAAAAGCATCCGTCACTTCCAGTGAATAGGTGCCCGGAGCTGCGACTTGAATCTGAAATGTTGAATCCCCGGTGGACCAAAGATAGGAAAAGAAGGCACCGCTTGAATGCAAAATAGTTGTATCTCCTGCACAGCCAATGCTGTCTCCAATAATAGCCAAGGGAATGGCAAACCAGTCAAATACTTCCTTTAATGCAACCCCCGGGCATCCTTCGTCATTGGTCACCGTGACTGAGTATATGCCCGGCGCCTTGACCTCTGTCTGAGGCAAAGAGTCTCCTGTTGACCATTGGTAGGAGTCATAGGCCGCATCGAGTTCAAGGATAATGGTTTGACCCGTACAAATACTATCGGGGCCAAAAATGAAGGGATCGGGACCTATGAGTCCGACGACCTCCACCGTAGCCTCTCCGGTACAACCGAAAGCACTGGTGACTACTACGGTATAAAAACCCGGATCTGTAATTAAGGTTTTGGGGTTATAGTCGCCATTCGACCAATCGTAAACTGAAAACCCCAGACTTGCCGCTAGTTCAATGAGCCCTCCCGGACAAATTTCCAAAGGTCCAGTAATCACCGGCACCGGAGCAGGATACTGGTCAATGGTCACAGAAGCCGTTCCTGTACAACCCCCTTCATTGGTAACGGTTACCGAATAGGTACCACCTCCAGATATAAAAATACTGGATGTATTCTCCCCATTGGACCATGCATGTGCAGTATAATTTCCATCCACTGAAAGGGTAAGCACTTCGCCTTCACAGATCCAGGGTGGACTATCAATTACCGGTTCTGGATCAGAATATTCTGCTCCAATGGTAAAGGATTCTTCCGCAGAGCAACCATTATTATCCGTTACGGTCACCGAATAGGTTCCTACTTCAAGATTGGCAATATCCTCTGTAGTCTCTCCATTGGACCATTCAAATGCTGCACTCTGAAGGCAATCCCCGACTAGTTCCAAATCAATGGAACCTTCATTACTGATCGTACAATTCGCATTTTCGACAACTCCTTCAAGCGTGAAATTATTTTCACAACAGACTTGCCCGCCACAATTGATAATAAAGGGGCATTCCGAACTTGGAATATTTACATAAACCGGATTCGCCGGTGACCCATAAAGCAAGGTGATGACATCTATTCCCGTCAAATCGTCGATGTCAAACTTGAAGGAATAGCCACATCCCAAACCACTTATAATTCCCCCATCTGTACAACACTGGTCCCAGACAAAATTACCTGTAAATGTAGGTGGGGATCCCGAGAATTCTCCAGCATCGTCTTGTAATGCGATATAAGAAGAATTGGGCATGCAGGAAAACGTGACTTTCATGGTTCCGCCCGTTCCGTCATTCGGTTCATCCGCGATAAAAATAAAACTCACATCACCTGTATTCGTATCCTCATACAACATGAGGATGAGGTGCTCTGATTGTTCAAAACCTGAATTGGCGCAAGATCCGAGTGGGTTGCTATAGGAATAGAAAGCTGTCGCCGAAGCATTATTTGAGAAAAATGGCAATGTCATATTTAACCCATCATGAGAAACGGTGCAAGGGCAGTAAGAAATGCCTGCTTTCGGATCGCTGGATGCAGGGGTTTCAACCCCTTCCAAATTCGCTACTACGATGGGCGTCGGACAACTAACGACCGGCTGATGGAACCCTGGATTTTGAAGAATCAAACCCCACAAGGGAAATGTAGCGAATACAAGGGTATCAAGGAGTCTCATTTTGATGCAAATCTGTAATAATACCTAGCGCATTTCAAAGGTTAACATACCGACTAATGGAAATCAGACAAACCTTCAATGAAGAAACAAACCTGTAAATTTACACAAAAAATATCCAATAATTTCTAAAACAGTTAAAACGCATGACATCCTACTTAAGCGATCCATTCCATCCAGATCAACTACCTTTGCCTGCTTATGGCTACCACTACAAGCACCAAGAAAAATAGCTTTAAACCGCTGATCACAGATACCGATCCCCATTGGATCCGGATCAAGGGCGCGCGTTCTAATAATCTAAAAAATATCGACCTCGAACTGCCGCGAAATCAGTTGATCGTAGTCACAGGAGTGTCCGGCTCCGGAAAATCATCCATCACCATGGACACGCTATATGCAGAAGGCCAGCGCCGATATGTGGAGAGTTTATCCTCCTATGCCAGGCAGTTTCTGATGCGCATGAAAAAACCGGACGTGGATTACATCCATGGTATTTCGCCAGCCATTGCCCTCGAGCAAAAAACAGGAGGTAGCAATAATCGGTCTACGGTGGGTTCACTCACCGAGATCTATGATTACATGCGGCTATTATATGCCCGCATCGGAAGGACGTTTTCCCCTGTTTCCGGCGACATCGTTAAAAAACACGAAGTCAGCGACGTCGTTGATTTTCTCAAACGACAAAAGGATGATACCAAAGCAGCACTTTTTATTCCGTTGCCCTTAAAATATGCGGATCGTACCGTGCAGCAGGAACTGGAACTTCTACTGCAGAAAAGTTACACACGCCTGCGAATAAAAGGCGAGCTGGTCAACTTGGAAGATTGGCTGACTGCCCATAAGACAATAGCCAAAAAGAAACTGGGGTCATGGCCGGAAGCTAAAAACCTGCTCATCCTCATTGACCGATTTGTCATCCAGACAGAAGACCAGGAAAACTGGAAACGCATAGCCGACTCTGCGCTCACAGCCTTCCAGGAGAGTGAAGGGCTCTGCGTCGTCCAGGTATATGATGGCGAAGAACGGGCTTTTAGCAATCGTTTCGAACTGGACGGCATTTCATTTCCTGAACCCAATCCCCAGCTTTTTAATTACAATAACTCCTTTGGTGCATGCCCGCGTTGTGAGGGCTATGGCAAGGTGATGGGTATTGACGAAAACAAAGTCATTCCCGATACCAGCCTCTCGCTCTATGAAGGAGCCGTTGCTTGCTGGCGTGGAGAGGCTGGAGGTGAATGGCAGGCGGAAGTCATACGCCATGCCCGTAAATATGATTTTCCCATTCACAAAGCGTATTTCCAGCTCTCCAAAAATGAAAAGAAAATCCTTTGGCACGGGACAAAAGATTTCAAGGGCATCCATGATTATTTCAAAAATCTGGAAGAAAAAACATACAAGATCCAAAACAGGGTAATGCTTGCCCGTTACCGGGGCCGAACTACCTGTACCGATTGTGATGGAGGCCGCCTGCGCATTGAGGCATCCTACGTGAAGGTATCCGGCAAACATATCATGGAATTAATTGATTTGCCACTGACCGAACTGGTCCTCTTTTTTAATAAAATAAAATTGTCGGACCATGACCTTCAAATCGCAAAACGACTCTTGCTGGAGATAGAAACCCGATTACGGTTTATGATGGACGTCGGGCTGGGCTATCTCACGCTCAATCGGGTCGCCGGCACACTCTCTGGTGGTGAAACCCAACGGATCAACCTTACGCGTATTCTCGGCAGCAACCTGACCAGTTCGTTGTATATTTTGGATGAGCCGAGTGTTGGATTACACCCTCGTGATACCACCCGCCTTATCAACGTGCTTCGTCAATTGCGGGATTTGGGCAATACCGTAATCGTAGTGGAACACGAAGAAGAGATTATCCGATCAGCAGATTATTTGGTGGATATGGGCCCTTTAGCCGGAATACATGGCGGAGAGGTCGTCTATGCGGGACCGTTTGCCGACATTTTAAAAAAGGCGCCAAAGAGTCTGACAACGGCGTATCTGACAGGCAAAATGAGCATACCCCTGCCGGAGCGGAGACGCCGGATCACTAGTTCAATTACCCTCGAAGGTGCCCGGCTGCACAATTTGAAAAATTTCTCAGCGCAAATACCGCTCAATGCATTGACGGTTGTCACGGGTGTCTCCGGATCCGGTAAGTCTACCCTGGTCAAACAGTTGCTCTATCCGGCGCTTGAATTGGCAGTAGACATCATCAAGGAGGGCCGTACCCCTGCTATCAGCAACCTCAGTGGAGATTTGAAACGAATTACCGGCGTAGAGATGATCAGCCAGTCGCCACTTGGCAAATCCAGCCGATCCAATCCGGTCACTTATGTGAAAGCCTATGATGCCATACGGGAATTAATGGCCAAACAACCCCTATCCGTCATCAGGGCCTATAAACCAAAACATTTTTCATTTAATGTGGAAGGCGGCCGATGTGAAACCTGCAAAGGCGAGGGTGAAATTCTGGTTGAAATGCAATTCCTGGCTGACGTGCGGCTAGAATGTGAGGACTGCCGCGGAAGACGATTCAAACAGGAAACCCTTGAAGTCAACTACAAGGACAAAAATATCTTCGAGATCCTGTCGATGACGGTTGAGGAATCATTGGAATTTTTTGCCGACCATAAAGAGATTATCCAAAAGATGAAACCCCTGGATGATGTCGGGCTGGGCTATGTACAACTCGGACAATCCAGCAATACACTTTCGGGTGGCGAGGCACAGCGTGTCAAACTGGCATCCTTCCTGGGACGTGAAAACAGCAGCGAACATATATTTTTCATGTTTGATGAACCCACTACAGGACTCCATTTCCATGACATCAAAAAATTGCTCGATGCGTTGCAGGCCCTTGTGGAACATGGC
>JBBQMA010000135.1:0-6746 GCA_038328415.1 Chitinophagales bacterium
AATAACGTGTTCGATTCCCATCCTATGATTAGGATAATCACAAAACCAAAAAAAAATGTTAACCCAAGGATCATGACAAGCATAGATTGGGTTTCTTTCTGCACGACCCAAACTATCTTCTGCCATGAAGGGTGCTGGTACCAATCCGTTGCTAACATATAGAGAGGAAATTTAAGATAAAACGTACCTTCGCCGATTATTGTCGAGGTCTCGTTAATACGAACATTCAGCCAGACCGAAGTGTTTCACTCGACACCCTTAAATCGAATTGCCCATGACACAAATCCAGTATAGCGAGGACCAGATAAAATCGCTTGATTGGCGGGAACACATGCGTTTCCGTCCGGGTATGTACATCGGCAAACTTGGTGATGGCTCCTCACCGGATGATGGCATTTATGTCCTGCTCAAGGAGGTGATCGACAATGCCATTGACGAGTACGTCATGGGGCATGGTAAACAAATCGATATTGAGATTAAGGACGGCCTGGTTACTGTTAGGGATTTTGGGAGAGGTATCCCACTTGGCAAAGTGGTGGACTGTGTCTCAAAAATCAACACAGGAGGCAAATATGACTCGCAGGCCTTCAAAAAATCGGTTGGACTAAACGGGGTGGGTACCAAAGCGGTGAACGCGCTTTCATCTGAATTTTTGGTTTATTCTGTCCGGGAGGGCCTAAAAAAGCAAGCTGAATTTACACAGGGCCATCTGACCAGCGATCCCAAGCCGTTCAAAACAGAAGAATCCAACGGTACATTTGTTGCATTTCGGCCAGATGAAGAACTATTCCGATCCTACAAGTTCAGAATGGAATACCTGGAGGCCCAGCTATGGAACTATGCATACCTCAATGCCGGGTTAAAAATAAACCTGAACGGAAAAACCTTTGTCTCCCGGAATGGCCTTCTTGATCTCTTATCCCGAAAAACAAGCCAGGAAGAAATTCGGTACCCGATCATCCATTTGCAAGGGCCCGACCTTGAAATAGCCCTGACACATGGAGAGCAATATGGCGAGCAATATTATTCCTTCGTGAATGGCCAATTCACCACTCAGGGAGGAACGCATTTATCCGCCTTTCGTGAAGCAATCGTCAAGGTCATACGGGATTTTTACAAGAAGGACTTTGACCCTAAAGATATCCGTTCATCTATTATTTCAGCCATCAGTATTCGTATCGAAGAACCTGTTTTTGAATCCCAAACGAAAACGAAGTTGGGATCTACAAACATGAGTCCTGAGGGCACTTCCATTCGCGTCTATATTGGTGATTTTTTAGGGAGGGAGCTGGACAACTTTCTCCACAGAAATCCTGAAGCTGCCCAGGCCTTATTAAAACGGATCACCCAATCTGAAAGGGAAAGAAAAGAAATTGCAGGCATCAAGAAACTAGCCAACCAGCGAGCTAAAAAAGCCAATCTTCACAATAAAAAGCTACGTGATTGCCGCTACCATTTTAATGAAAGTAAAATCAGTGATGAATTCCGGCTAGGATCCACTCTATTTATAACAGAAGGGGACTCCGCCTCCGGCTCCATTACCAAAGCACGCGATGTGGAAACACAGGCTGTTTTTAGCTTGCGGGGCAAACCGCTCAATTGCTTTGGCCTGACTAAAAAGATCGTTTATGAAAACGAGGAATTCAACCTGCTCCAACATGCCTTAAATATTGAAGACAGCATGGACGATCTGCGGTACAACCGGGTGGTCGTTGCTACTGATGCAGATGTGGATGGTATGCATATCAGGCTCTTGTTGCTGACCTTTTTCCTTCAGTTTTTTCCTGACCTAGTGCGTAATGGCCACCTGTATATCCTGGATACGCCTTTGTTCCGTGTCCGTGACAAGCAGCAAACCTTCTATTGTTATTCCGAGCAGGAAAAACAGAAGGCCATACACAAGCTTCGTGGCAAGCCGGAAATAACCCGTTTTAAAGGGTTGGGCGAGATATCACCTGGGGAATTTAAGGATTTCATCAGTGAGAACATTCGGTTGGATCCGGTAATACTCCCGGAAGTCACTCGAATTGACCAACTACTTGAATACTATATGGGGAAAAATACCCCCGCCCGTCAACTATTTATCATTGATAATCTCAAGATAGAAAAGGATGTGGATGACCCACAAGCTGTGAAAGCGGCTATGACAGAGGAAGAATTGGTGGCAGGCTGACAAATTGGCGCATTTCAATGTTGTGAAAGCAAGGATTGGCGCATTTTTGCCCATGGCACAGTGATTGACATTTATTTAGGATAAGCCGGACACCAACAAATGTCGGACGCTGAATTCCATTTATACTGATTGTAATTTCTTATGTTTGAATACCCCCTAACACAACTCCACGACGGCACCGATGATGATGCTGAATTCATGCCTCTCTTCTCCGTAGAAGAGGAGGATGAAAGTAACATCAATGAAGAATACCCAGCCTTGATGCCTATTTTGGCGTTGAAAAATACAGTGCTTTATCCGGGCATTGTAATTCCCATCACCGTGGGCCGCAACAAGTCGATCAAAGCTATCCAGAAAGCCTATCAGGAGCAGAAAATCATTGCCGTGTTATCTCAACGGGACAGCCGTATTGAATCGCCGCGACCGGATGATTTATATCAGATCGGTTCGATTGCACGGATTATAAAACTCCTCAAAATGCCCGATGGCACCACCACGGCAATCTTGCAGGGCCGTCGAAGATTCCGACTGGAGGAAATAGTGAAGGAGGTGCCATTCATGGTCGGTCGCATTACCATCTTGAATCAGAGTGCCCCAAAAAATAAACTGGAATTTGCTGCACTCATTTCCAGTATTACCGATACCGCCCGGCGGATCATCGACCTCTCACCCAATATCCCAGCAGAGGCGAATCTGGTCCTGCGGAACATCAGTAACAACCTCTTTCTTCTCAACTTTATCGCGTCAAACCTGAACCTTAAAGTTCCGATCAAACAACAGATCCTTGAGATTGACGATGTGAATGATAAGGCCAGGATCATCATGACTCACCTGGAGAATGAGTTGCAAATGCTTGAACTGAAAGACCAGATCGAGACCAAGGTAAGAGATGATATTGAAAAACAACAACGCGACTACTACCTAAACCAACAACTCAAAACTATTCAGGAAGAGTTGGGACAAAACCCGCAAGAGGAAGAGTTTGAACGATTGCTCTTCATGTCTGAAAATAAAAAATGGCCGGAACGGGTGGCGAAGGCGTTTGATAAAGAACTGAACAAATTAAAGCGGATGAATCCGCAAGTGGCTGAATATAGTGTCCAGCTCAACTATCTGGACTTGGTTCTTGAATTGCCTTGGGATGAATTCACTGTGGATAATTTTGACTTGCGTAAGGTGAAAAAGATCCTAGATGAAGATCATTTTGGACTGACAGAGGTCAAGGAACGCATTCTCGAGCACCTGGCTGTGCTCAAACTGAAAGGAGACATGAAAGCGCCTATCCTTTGCCTGGTAGGTCCTCCGGGTGTCGGCAAAACGTCGCTCGGGCGCTCAGTAGCCCGTGCGCTGGGCCGTCAGTATATTCGTATATCCCTTGGAGGATTACATGATGAAAGTGAAATCCGCGGGCACCGTAAAACGTATATAGGCGCCATGCCGGGTCGTATCATCCAGTCCATGCGAAAAGCTAAATCAGCAAATCCGTGTTTTGTACTGGATGAAATAGATAAAGTGGGGAAAGACTTCCGGGGCGATCCGTCCTCTGCACTACTTGAAGTATTGGATCCTGAGCAAAACAGTACGTTTTACGATAATTACCTCGAACTCGAGTATGATCTTAGTCGCGTGCTTTTCATCGCTACCTCAAATTCACTGAATACGATCCAGCCGGCCCTACTAGACAGAATGGAAATCATTGAAATTAGCGGATACTCAGTGGAAGAAAAACTTGGTATTGTTGAGAAACATCTAATTCCAAAACAACTGGAAGATCACGGCCTTAAAAAGGAGCACTTTACGATGTCCAAAAAAGTTCTGGAAAAGCTAATCCAGGATTATACACGGGAAAGTGGTGTGCGGTCCCTCGACCGTGCCATAGCCCGGATTTCACGGCACATCGCTAAGAAAGTAGCGAGTAATGAGAAATATTCACCTACCCTATCAGAAACGGATATCGAAAAAATCCTCGGTCCACGCAGGTTTTCGCTGGACCGGCTGGTGGAAGATAACCACATTGGTGTCGCCATCGGTCTGGCATGGACAAGCGTAGGTGGTGAAATCCTTTTCATTGAAACAAGTCTGTCTCCGGGCAAAGGCAACCTTCGCCTGACCGGAAATCTTGGCGAAGTGATGAAGGAATCTGCGACAACCGCTTTAAGTTATCTGAAGGCCCATGCCAGTGAATATGGTATTGACCAGGAGGTGTTTAATACGACAGATATCCATGTGCACGTACCCGAAGGTGCTATCCCAAAGGACGGACCATCGGCAGGCGTAACCATGTTGTCGGCATTGACCTCCGCCTTCCTGAAAAAACCCCTTAAAGCGCGAATTGCGATGACGGGCGAAATCACATTGAGAGGAAAAGTATTACCTGTAGGAGGAATAAAGGAAAAAATCCTTGCCGCTAAACGTGCGGGAATCCAAACGGTAATGATGTGCGCAGAAAATCGTCTCCATGTAGAAGAAGTGCCTCCATTATATCGAAAGGGATTGCGCTTTAAGTATGTAGAGGAAATGAGTGATGTTCTTCAGTATGCTTTGGAACTACGACGTTAAAATCTTCTTAATCCTTCAACAATCAGAGGAGATTGCCCCCTTTTACGAGTTCTAAGTATGTATCTTGCACACATGAAGACATTCAGCAGCTCTACCATTCTACGTTTTTGCCTTATTTTTCTCCTGGGCATCACGTTTTTTTCAGCCCTTCAGGCCCAAAAAGGTAAACCTGATGACGGGCTGGTTCAACTTTCAGGATTAATTCTGGATGGAGCGACCGTAGATCTGTTGCCCGTGCCCTTCGCAACGATAGCCGTTCAGGATAAAGGCAGAGGTACCTATGCCGACTACAACGGTTTTTTTTCCATCGTGGTCGAACAAGGAGACATCGTGATTTTTACTTCTATCGGCTACCAACCTGTTTATTTTAAGGTGCCGGATACCCTTCGGGACAATCGGTACTCCATAGTACAACTCATGACCCAGGATACTTTCAATCTGCCTGAAACAGTTGTATTTCCGTGGCCTAGCAGGGAACATCTGAAAATTGAATTTCTCGCTATGGATGTCACTTCTGACCTCCAAAAGAAGGCCCTCGAAAATCTGGCACAGGAAAATTTAAATCGCGACCGTCAGGATCTAAGTTAAGATGGTGTCGAAAGTGCAATTATTTATATGCGCCAGCAATCCAATGCTTTTTACCACATTGGCCAGCAACCGCCAATGAATATTTTCAATCCAATCGCCTGGAAACAGTTTTTTGATGCCTGGAAACGCGGTGACTTCAAAAAGAAAAACTAACAATCGTTTCCTGAAAGTCCAACCAGGCACATCCAGAAATGTTGATTTTATAATTTCGACTCATTGAAAATCTGTCCCTCGGTGGGTAAAAAGGATGATTGTATATTAGGCAAAAGGTAATGACAGTCAATACAGATAAGAACTTCATGGTATTACAAGAACCTCATAATCAGAATAACAGGAAGGCGGGTTTGCTTACTGCACGCAATCTATAATTACGCCCCAACCTACACGGACGCTTCCTTGATCTATTTACGGAAATCAACTCTTGGCGAAGAAACTTCTGTTCCAATTCTGAATCTCTGAGCGAACGGAGTTGCATATTTCCCAGGACCGAATTAAACTTACCTTTCAGGTCTACAATCGTTTTTGCCTCTCCAGCCTATAGCAAACAAAAAGCTTATTTAGAGCGTACTTAATGCATATTTTAAGGATATTAAGAAGGCACTGAAAGCATACTACTATTTAAGGGAATTAAACGGCGAAGCAAGCCAAATTATACCCATTTCAAAGGTTTGCTTATTCCTTCCAATAGTAATCTTCTTAGCAATTATTTCACGATAATTGAGCCTCTGACCATGTGTTGGTTATTTTGGATTTCATAATAATAAATACCTCCCGGCCAGTTTCCTAATTGCAAAGCCTCTGCATGTTGAATGGTTCCCCAGTACAATACATTTCCTTGTGTATTTATAATGCGTAGCTGCAATGGCCCTTCCAATGTTGTGATCAGATTTACCCTTTGATCCGACTGAGCGGGGTTGGGATGAAAACGGGCCGTTTGTTGCTCCGGTTTTACCTTCAAACCTGGATGCAAAATAGTTGAAACTGGATCTGCAACATTTCCAACTACCCATTGCCCCAAATCCTGTTGATCTGAAAATGAAGCTTCCCCAATTTGACCCTCCACACAAGATGTAGCATCTGCCCATTGTTGCCAGATTGGTCCTTCCCCATTCCATGGGCGCAGATAAAGTGTCAATGAGGTTGGATCTGCTACATTCTCCAAATAAACTTCTCCGATTCCTTTGATAGATAGGGTTTGCATCGGATCAAAAACAGCCTGGCCATAATTGTTGACAATCCAATAGTTTTTACTGTAAACGGAATCACCTTGCGGATAGACATCAGGCCCTACATGAATCCGGCTTACGACTAACTCGTCATCCGGGTAAAATCCGGAGTCGGCGAAAAGCATGGTTACTCCTGTTGTCCCGAAATTATACTCACCGCCAGCATCAATAGTTTGTCTGTCGCTCACACCAGCGCCTAT